>JAOTUP010000009.1 GCA_029863825.1 Acidobacteriota bacterium
GCAGATACTTCTCGGCGAGAAGAGTCGACCTGCCGCTCGTTGGATCGGTGGCGAAGAAATCACGCGCATCGATGCCAGCAAGCTGTGCCCAGGCGTCTAGCTGAGGAACTTCAGCCGTAGCAACGATGTAGCGCACGCGATGACGCCGCAGGACCTCTCTCGCGTCAGCCTCCTGGAGAAAGTAGTAGCGGATGCCGTCGGCAAATGCCGGCTGCCCCAGCGGTCCCAATGGCGTCGTCACGGTTCCCTGGCGACCGAGCCATATCAGCCAGTGCCCGAAGCTCCACGGTGCCTGAACCGCCGACTGCGATGGCCGGCCGGGGTCGGCCCATGCTGTCGACGGCTCGACCCGGCGAAGGTAGTCGCAAACTTCGCTCATGCCAGTGGTCAACAGCCGCGGAACGCGGCCGTAGAAGCGAAAAGGCTCGAAGCCGGGCGTCGAGACATAGGCTGGAATCGACGGCACCAGCACCAGGACGCACACGGCAACCGCACCCCAGAGTCGCTGCCGCCGCGACCAAAGGGCGAGCGCGTTCGAGGCCCCGACACCTGCGATCGCGGCAATCGGAAGTGCGGCGGCATGTGCATAGCGAGACTGAATCAGGGCGAGAGCCAGCGTGAAGAGAGCCCAGGTTCCGAGCAGCACAACCCGGCGGTCGCCCGCCGTGCGGCGAATCATCCAAGGGAGTGCTATCGGAACCAACAGCGGCAGAAGGGAGAGGCGCACGAGTGCGGCGCGACCATCTACTTCTCCGAAAAGCGACAGGAGAGGGCGCGACTCCATGATGACCCGCACGAAAGGCTCACCGCGGCCAAGAAAGCTCAGGCCCTGGCGAAAGGCGGGAAGTACCGAAGACGACCCAGCGAGGAGAAGGAGGCCGGCGCCGAACAGTAGAACCAGTGCCCAGCGAGCTTCGCCACCGGCGCTGCTCATATCGCCCCCGCGAGCACCACCGCGCTGCTCGAGCCATCTTTTCCCGATGACGAGGCTCAGTGCTCCGCAGGCAGCAACGAGCAACACCGCGGTGTGGAGCCATGACAGACCGATGAACGTCGCACCCATCTCCCGCGTCCACACACTTCGCAGAACGAACGGCAACGTCGCCGCGGCAGCAACAAGGAACCCCCATCCGGCGGCGAAGGCCGGGCCCGCATCTGGCATCTTCCAGCGCCCATCGGAACTCGCAGGAACCACCTCGACGAGAAACACGATCGCGCACAGCAATCCGACGTGAAGAATGGAGCCGGCCCAGGTGAGGACCAGCAGCGTCACGCCGCCGCCGACCAGAGCGACGGCCGAACGTCCGACCCTGCGCCCTTGGGGTCGTTGAAGATCGCGCACCAGGCCGGCGATTGCGACGAGAGTGAAGATCTCGACCAGCGCGTCATGATCCAGCGCCCCGAGGAGCGAGTACCTCGACACTCCGGGCAGGACGGCCGCAAATACCGCCGCCCACGCCGCCGCTCGCGCCGAGAACAAGCGCCGCACGACCCAATACAGGCAGCCGATCTCGATGAGGCCCAGCAACGGGGGCAGCGCGGCGCCGAGTGGCTCCAGGATCGCGGGGTCCTCACCCTTCCACGGCAACGCCAGAGTCGCCAGGAGAAGATCGAAGACCGGAGGCCAGGAGATCGGTCCGTCTCCTGGCACGCCGATCAGCATGTCGACCTGCGGCGTCCACGGCCAGTTGCGAAGCGTCAGCCAGGCTCGGCGCAGGTGGTAGTACCCGTCCGGTCCGTCGATCCACACTCGGCCGGCGAAGAAGACCTGTGGCCAAGTACCGAGTCGCAGTAACAGGCCGATCATCAGCGCTGCAGCCAGTAGCAGCGCCTCGCGGGCGCGGGAGGAGTTCTTCGCCTGAGGCGACGGGTTTGAGGATTCCATCACTCGAGTAGACAGGACCGAGAATCGATAGCGCTCGTATCCTACCGACCTCGAGCGGAAAGTCGAGCCGCGTCGGTCACACCGCGGCGGCGGCTGGTTCGCGATGCGGCGGCCAACCGCACCTTCGACTCTTCTACTTTCGCTGATTGGCCCGCAGCACTCGCTTGCGCAGGCGAAAGGCCTTGGGCGTCACCTCGAGCAGCTCGTCCTCGGCGAGAAACTCGAGTGCCTGCTCCAGGCTCAGAATCATCGGCGGCACCAGCCGCACCAGCTCGTCGGCCGAGGCTGCTCTCATGTTCGTGAGCTTCTTCTCTTTGGTGATATTCACGTCAAGATCGCCGGGACGCACATGCTCGCCGACGATCATCCCTTCGTAGACCGTGTCTCCCGGCGCAATGAAGAAGATGCCACGCGGCTGCAAATGGTCGACCGCAAACGCCGTCACTCGCCCGGGCCGATCGGCGACCAGGGCGCCGACGCTCCTATGGGGAATGTCGCCCTGCCATGGTCCGTAGCCGTCGAAGAGATGGTTCATCACTCCCATGCCGCGAGTCTCGGTCAGAAACTCGGTGCGGAAGC
This sequence comes from Acidobacteriota bacterium, assembly GCA_029863825.1. Classification (GTDB taxonomy): domain Bacteria; phylum Acidobacteriota; class Thermoanaerobaculia; order Multivoradales; family JAHEKO01; genus JAOTUP01. The sequence continues at coordinate 2,465 of JAOTUP010000009.1, forward strand.
CGATGAGGCCGCGAGCCGGAATGCGAAACTCCATCCGCACCCAGCCGCTTCCGTGATTGATCATCTTCTCCATCCGCCCCTTTCGCGGGCCCAGCTTCTGGGTCACCGCACCGATCACCTCCTCCGGGCAGTCGACGGTGAGAATCTCGATCGGTTCCTCGGGCCCCGAGGGTCCCGCGCGCACAATGACCTGAGGCTTCCCGACCGCGAACTCGAACCCCTCGCGACGCATCATCTCGATGAGAATCGCCAGCTGGAGCTCACCGCGGCCGGTGACATTGAGCTCATCGCTGCCGGGAGTCCTCTCGACGCGGATGCTGACGTTGGTCAGCGTTTCCTTGACCAGGCGCTCGCGGAGCTTCGTCGACGTGACGTGGGCACCTTCCGTACCTGCCATCGGCGAGGTGTTGGCGGAGAAGACCATCGACAGCGTCGGCTCGTCGACACGAATCGGCGGCAACGGCACTGGCTTCTCGGCGTCGGCAAGCGTCTCTCCGATCGCCACTTCCTCGAGCCCGGCGATGGCGACGATGTCGCCGGGGCCGGCTTCCGCAATGGGCACCCGATCGAGACCCTGGTAGCCATAAAGCTGAACCACCTTGACGGTCTGGAACGACCCGTCGAGTCGGCAGCGGGTCATGTCCGAACCTTTGCGAACGGTGCCGTTGAATATCCTGCCGATCGCCAGTCGACCGACGTAGTCATCGTGATCGAGAGTCGTCACCAGGAGCTGCAGCGACATCTCGCTGTCGAAATGCGGTGGCGGAACCGTCTTCAGGATCTCATCGAAGAGCCGCCGCAGATCGGCCTCCTCGCCTTCTGGTTCGGTCCGGGCGATCCCCTCCCTGGCGTTGCAATAGAGAACCGGAAAATTCAACTGCTCGTCGGTCGCGTCGAGATCGATGAACAAATCGTAGATCTCGTTGAGCACTTCTTCCGGCCGCGCGTCCGAGCGGTCGATCTTGTTGATGACGACGATCGGCTGAAGACCTGCATCGAGGGCCTTGCGCAGTACGAATCGCGTCTGCGGAAGCGGGCCCTCCGATGCGTCGACCAGCAGTAACACGCCGTCGACGAGCTTCAGCGTGCGCTCGACCTCGCCGCCGAAATCGGCATGCCCGGGTGTGTCGACGATGTTGATTCGGACGTCCGCATAGCGAATTGAAGTGTTCTTCGCCATGATGGTGATGCCCTTCTCACGCTCGAGGTCGATCGAGTCGAGCACCCGATCGCGAACCTCCTGGTGTGCACCAAAAGTGCCGCTCTGCCACAGCATGGCGTCCACCAGCGTCGTCTTGCCGTGATCGACGTGGGCAATGATCGCGAGATTTCGGAGGTCGTCACGTTCCATTCGAGACATGGGTCACCTGCAGCGAGATCGTCAATTGTGAACCGGAGATGGCCGCTGAAGTCCGGCCGAGGAGGCGAGACACTAGCACAGGTGGCCGTCTCCCGATACGCCGGCTCCACCTGCGGCGGTCGCACGTCCTATGGAAGAGACAAGCCACTCGAGGGCCTGGAGGCCGCGCCCTCGGTACGCTCTGGAGACACCGTCACGACGGCCGACTCAGCTTCTCGTCGAGGGTGCGCCGAATCGAGTCGATACGATTGATCGTGTCCTCGTAGCCGATGTCGAAGATCTCCTGCAGTGCTTTGGTCCCGAAAGGACCGTGTCCGGCGAGCCTCTCCGGGCACAGCAGGACGTCGCAGTCATGAAACTTGCGGCGTGAGTTGAAAAACATGCCGACCTCGAACGCGCGGTACGAAACCGACAGAAAGCTCTTGAGATCCGACTGGTGAGTCGTGCGCAGCGGACTCGCGTAGACGCCGATGATGGCGTCGCACAGGACCTTGAGCGGCTCTACCGGGAAGTTGTTGAGGATGCCGCCATCTGAAAACCAGCGGCCTTCGATCTCTGTCGGCGTGAAGACCATCGGCATCGATGACGAGGCGAGAATAGCGGCAATCAAGGGGCCCGAGGTGAAGATCTCGAGTCGTGCGTTGACGAGGTCCGTGGCGGTCACGAAGAGCTTTCGCGACAGCGCTTCGAAGGAATCCTCCGGGAAGTACTCGCGGAAATCGATGATGGACTTTTCGGTGTCGATGAAACCTGGCTTGCGAAGGGCGATCTTGGACAGCCGGAACGGGCTCTTGACCTTGAAGAACTCCAGCATCTCCTCCGACGAGTATCCGGCCGCGTAGAGCGCTCCGACGATCGCCCCGGAGCTGTTGCCGGCAATGCAGTCCGGCTCGATGCCATGTTCGCGGAGCGCATGCAGCACACCGACGTGGGCGATGCCGCGAACGCCCCCGCCTGAGAGGGCGATGCCGATCTCGTGCTCCATAAGTCACTCTCCCAAACTCTCCGGCTCCGAGCCGAAGCCCATCGAGTAGTCTACCTCTCGCGCCGGCTCCCGACTGGCGGCTGGGCACGGCACGTGAGCAGCGTTGCTTACGCCGGCGCGCCACGAGAAAGCACTGAGCTGGCAGCACGGGCTCTGCTTCTCGGCGTGCCAAACCCCACCGCGTGGAAACCTCGAATGTCCAGCTCCGACCACAGTGACCTGTTTCTCGCCTTGACGCCAGAGAGGGTCCTGGCAGCCGTTGCGGCGGGAGGGCTCGAGGTCACTGGCCTCTGCTATTCACTCAACTCCTTCGAGAACCGCGTCTACGAGATCGAGCTCGTGGACGGCACGCGCGTCGTCGCCAAGTTCTATCGCCCTCATCGCTGGACGGCCGAGCAGATTCTCGAGGAACACAGCGTCCTCGCCGACCTTGCGGCCGCCGAGATCCCGGTCTGCGACGTGAGGCCATTCCCCGACGGCGAGACTCTCAAGACCATCGAGGGGATCTACTACTGCCTCTCCGATCGTCAGGGCGGCCGGGCTCCTGACGAGTTGGACGGAGCGCTCGCGCGTCGCCTTGGCATGCTCATCGGGCGGCTGCACACGGTGCTCACGGATGGCACGACATCACGGCGCCCCAACCTGGATGCCGACCGCTATGTGCGCGACGCACTCCAGTGGATCGAGCAGTGGCGCGATCGGAACGGGGCGCTGTCGGAGCCCATCCGACGACGATTCTTCGCCGCTGCTGAGACCATTGCCACGCTGGCCGACGACGCGATGACCGACGTCGCGACTCATCGGCTGCACGCGGACGTGCATCTCGGCAACATCCTTCTCCGCGACGGAGACCTTCGCCTCCTCGATTTCGACGATATGGCCGTCGGTCCCCCCGTTCAGGACATCTGGCTCGCTATTCCGGGGCGTGACGAAGATTCTCTCCGGCTGCGCGCTCTCCTGCTCGAGGGTTATGAGCAGTTCCGCCTTTTCGACTACTCCACGTTGCAACTCATCGAGCCACTGCGCGGCCTGCGAATGGTGCGCTACATCGGCTGGCTGGCGCGCCGCTGGCACGACCCCGCCTTCAAGGCCGCGTGGCCCCACTTTGGGACCGAGGAGTACTGGCGACGCGAAACCGACGACCTCGAGGACCAGCTTGCAGCGATCCGCACGAAATTCGAGACCCCCGACAGCGGCCCTCTGCGACCGGCCGAGCATGGCGTCGCCACCGACGGCGACATCGAGCTCACAAATGAGGACTACTTCTGGGACTGGGAAGACGAATGACAGGGGGTCTTGGCCTCGCTTCCAAAGCCATCAGAATCTCCGCCGTGTGACTCCGGGAGCGGCCGATCCACGCACCGATCGAGCACGAGGAGTAGTATAAAGCTGAAAGGAGAAGGCGATGGATTTCGGAGATCTCCTGGCTGGGTTGACGCTTGGCGTTTGTGGTCTCGGCCTCGGATTCGCTGTCTTCCGCCACTTCATCGGTGAAGGCACTCTGGCGCTCACGATAGCCGCCGCCGTCGGTCTCCTCGTTTGTGTGGGCTACCTCCTGTGGCACCGCGGGAGCTTCCTGCTCAGACGGCACGGCGGACACTGAGATCGGCGGCCCCACCGGTCAGCAGCGCAGGCTGGCAGCGCACCTCATCACGCAGGTGCCGAAAGGGTTATGTGCGTGCACTTCTCTCGACGCACCTTCGATGCCTCTCGGACACTCAACCCTCGGGGCAGAGACACGTCCCGGAAGCAGCGGACTCGCATCCGGTTACAATGTCGTCGCCCTCACTTCCCTCCGCGTCACATGAGCGATTCAGCCCAGTCACCCGAGATGAACGAGAGAATCCGCGAACTCGAGGATGCGCTTGCCGCAGTCACGGCCGAGAGGGATCGGCTTCAGCGAACGCAAGATCGCTGGCAGTCCCTGATGGCGGCGTCTCCTTTCGGTATCGCGATCTATCGCCCCGACGGTAGCGTCAAGATGGCCAATGCCGGCCTCCAACGGCTGTTCGAGCTGAGCGACAGCGAGGCCGAGCAGGCCATCACCCACTACAACATTTTGCAGGATCAGGAGCTCGTAAGCAAAGGCGTGGCTCCACAGGTCGCCCGAGCATTCAACGGCCACTCCAGCGTGTTGCCGCCGATCGAGTACATCGTCGAGACGCCGATCGACAAGAAACGCGTGCGGAAATGGGTCGAGGGTGTCTTCTTTCCGGTCGTCGAAGCCGACGGCACGCTGCGAGAAGTCGTCTCGATCCAAGTCGACGTCACGCCGTTGATGAAGACGGAGAAGGAGCTGCGCCGGGCGCAGGCCGTGCTCACCAAGCAGCTCGACGAGCTCGATCATCTGTATGCCAGCGAGCCCGTCGGCCTGTGCCTAATGGACACGGATCTGCGGTTTCTGCGCATCAATGAGAGGATGGCGGCGATCAACGGTCTGGAACCCGCCGAGCATCTCGGCCGAACGTTGCGGGATGTTCTTCCGGGTATCGCCGACACGATCGAGCCGATCTACCAGCGCGTAATAGAAACCGGCGAGCCTGCGCTCAATTTCGAAGTTCATGGCGTCACGCCGGCCGATCCGCAGACGCAGAGGGACTGGCTGGTCAGCTATTACCCGCTCAAGGGATGGAATGAAGACGTGACCGGCGTGACGACGGTGGTGCAAGAGATCACCGACGTCAAGCGCGCCCAGGCGGCGCTGAAGGAAAGTCAGCATCGGCTCCGCTCGGTCATCGACAATGCCGAGATCGTGCTGTGGGCTCTGGACAAGGACGGAATGTTCACCTTATCCGAGGGGAAAGGGCTCGCGCTTCTGGGACTGCGTCCCGGGGAGGTTGTCGGACGATCGGTCTTCGATGTCTACGCCGATGCGCCGCAGGTTCTCGCCGACAACCGACGCGCGCTGCAGGGCGAAAGTCTGTCGAAGACTGTCGAGGTGGGTGGACTCACGTTCGAAGCGCGCTATCTTCCGCTGTTTGATGATGCCGGCGCCCCGTCGGGTTCGATCGGGGTAGCCGTCAACATCACCGAGCGGACGCAGGCCGAGGCCGCACTGGAAAAGTACGAAAGGCGTTTCCTCCAAATCGCGGAGAACATCCGCGAAGTCTTCTGGCTCATGGACTCCCGCACACGGCAGGTGATCTACATGAGCCCGGCGTACGAGCGACTCACGGGGCGCGCACTCGCCGATGTCAACTCCAGCACGAATGGCTGGATGGCCAGTATCCATCCCCACGATGTCGGGATCGTCAATGACGGTATCGCCCAGCTGCTCGAAAGCGGTGGGACGGTCTCAACCGAGCACCGCTTGATTCATCAGAATGGCGACGTCCGCTGGGTTTCCGTCCGCACGTCGGCCGTTCCGGACGAACGCGGCGAGACGACTCGCATCACCGGCATCACCGAGGACATCACCGAGCGAAGGCTCGCGGCCGAAGAGCGGCAGCGATTCGAGTCGAAGGTGCGTCAGGCGCAAAAGCTCGAGAGTCTTGGTCTACTCGCCGGCGGCATTGCTCACGACTTCAACAATCTTCTCATGGGGGTCCTGGGCAACGCCGACCTCGCCCTGCTCAGTCTCTCCCGCGAGTCGCCTGGGCGCGAGTACGTCGAGAGAATCCAGACTGCGGCGCAGCGCGCTTCGGAGCTTGCCAATCAGATGCTCGCCTACTCTGGCAAAGGACGATTCGCGGTCCGCGCTCTCGATCTCAACCGACTGGTCGTTGAAATGGGTCATTTGCTTGCCAGCGTCATCTCGAAAAAAGCGCAGCTGTCTTTCGACCTCGCCGAAGATCTCCCGTCCATCGAGGCGGACGCCAGCCAGATTCGTCAGATCGTGATGAATCTCATCACCAACGCCTCGGAATCCGTCGACAACGAGACAGGCACCATTCGCGTCAGCACATCACTCGTCGAGGCGAGCGATTCCGATCTTGCCGGCTGTGTCCTCGGCATCGGCCTGGCCCCAGGTCCTTACGTCTGCCTCGAGGTTTCAGACACCGGCTCGGGCATCGAAGCCGACGTCCGCGAGAGCATGTTCGATCCCTTCTTCACCACGAAGTTCACCGGTCGCGGCCTCGGCCTGGCGGCGGTCTTCGGTATCGCGCAAAGCCATGGCGCGGCCCTGCGCGTCGACAGCCGCGTCGGCCATGGCACGACGTTCTCGGTTCTCTTCCCTCCGTCATCGGCCAAACCGGCCGACCGCGAGGAGCGGCCTGAGGAGGCGATCGAAAGCCCCTCCGTGGGGACTATCCTGGTGGTTGACGACGAGGAGATCGTCCGCGACGTTGCACGCACGATGCTCGAGAAGGCCGGCTTCCGCGTCGTCACCGCAAGCGACGGCGCCGAAGCCGTCGACGTTTTCGAGCGTCACGGGGCTGCTCTCGATCTCGTGCTTCTGGACATGACGATGCCGGAGCTCGACGGCGGGCAAACGTATCTGAGAATGCGTGAGATTCGACCCGAGATCCGAGTGCTGTTTTCAAGTGGCTACAGCGAAGACGATACGATGGCACGGCTCGGGCGGCCCGAGCTCGCCGACTTCGTGCACAAGCCCTACAAACGCGAGGACCTGTTGCGAAAAGTACAAGAATGTCTCTCGCGCCGGGACGGGACATGAGTTACACCGAGATCGCCTGGTTCAGCTCCCGCATCGAGGCGGAGACCGTGGGCCACGCCCTCGACCAGTACGACATCCCGTTTCTCGTCCAGTCGGGTGATACCGGCATGTTCGGTCCGGGAATGATCGGCCGCAGTCCCGTGGGAGCGTCTCTCCTGGTCCCGGAAAAGCATGTCGAGGAGGTGCGACAGCTTCTCAACTGTGTCGTCCGGCCATTCGAGGAGCAGGACTCCGAGGTCGATCCAGCCGACGCCGACGCCGACCGCCTGCCAAAATGAGGATTCCCATGGCCTGGATCGACACTCTTCCGTGGTCGCTGATCGTTCTTCTCTGCCTGACTCTCGGGCTGGCCCCGTTCGCCCCACCGCACCTGATCGAGAAGCTGCAGATGCTGGCCAGGGGAACGCTCGTTCGACCGATCGATTGCCTCGATCTCGGCCTCCACGCTCTGCCGTGGGCGCTCCTGCTGCTCAAGAGCGTGAGGGTCCTGAGCCGGTAGCAACGAATGAGCGAAGCGAGCACTCCTGACCGAGAGGTCCAACCGCGTGCCCCGGCACCGGTCTGTCGGGCCCTCGACCCGGCAAAGTTCCGCCGGCGGGAAACCACTGCCGAGGGTACTCCGCGGGCCTCAGTCGAGATCGACCGGCTCGAGACGGTGTGGTTCAACACCGGCACGCTCTGCAACATCGAGTGCCCCAACTGCTACATCGAATCGAGTCCGACAAATGATCGGCTCGAGTACCTGACGCGTGCTGAGGTCTTCTCGTACCTGGACGAGATCGCTCGCCGAAAACTGCCGGTCCGTGAGATCGGGTTCACAGGTGGAGAGCCGTTCGTCAATCCGGAGCTGCCCGACATGCTGGAGGAGGCCCTCGGTCGATCCTTCGAGGTGCTCGTGCTCACCAATGGTATGCGACCGATGATGCGGCCGGCCGTCCGCAGCCGACTGCTGACAATGAACCGACGCTACGGCGCGAAGCTGCACCTCCGGATCAGCGTCGATCATCACACTCGCGAGCTGCACGAGCGCGAGCGGGGCGCCGGATCATGGAACGCGGTCTTTGCCGGACTGCGCTGGTCGATCGACAACGGAATTCGGCTGACAATTGCGGGCCGCAGCCGTTGGGGAGAGTCCGACGAGATCGCCCGTGCCGGCTACGCCGACCTCTTCCAACGCGCGGCCATACCGATCGAGTGCGACAATCCGGAACAGCTCGTTCTCTTCCCTGAATTGGACATCTCCCTCGATGTGCCGGAGATCACGGTCGACTGCTGGCGGGCCCTGGGCGTCTCGCCTGCGGAGATCATGTGTGCCCGAAGCCGCATGGTTATCAAACGGCGCGGCGCCGAACGACCGGTCGTGGTGACCTGTACGTTACTGCCCTATGATCGACGGTTCGAGCTCGGCGAAACCCTCGAGGAATCCCTCGTCCCGATCTATCTCAATCACCCACACTGTGCGAGATTTTGCGTCCTCGGCGGCGGCTCCTGCACTGCCCGATGACCCGCGCGCGGTGGTTCTGACCGCCGCCATCCGCCGCGCCCCCCCTCCTCACGCACGCCGCAACAGAGCCTGCCCCGCGCACCTTGATTTCACCGCGGGAGGGTGTCCCGTCCCTGGATCGTCGGCTACAGCAGGCGGCTTGCGAGATTGGCGAGCGCCGAACGCTCACCTTTCTCCAGGTTGACGTGCGTGTGGAGCGGGTCCCCCTGGATCCGGTCGACGAGGTAGGAAAGGCCGTTGCTGTGAGAATCCAGGTAGGGTGTGTCGATCTGGAAAACATCGCCCGTGAATACGACCTTGGTCCCCTCGCCGGCGCGAGTGATGATCGTTTTGACCTCGTGGGGCGTCAGGTTCTGCGCCTCGTCGACGATGAAGAAGATCCGCGACAAGCTGCGGCCGCGTATGTAGGCCAGCGGCAGGATATGGAGCTTGTCGTTCTCCACCATGTCATCTATGCGACGCGCCTCCTCACCACTACTACCGCACTGGCTCTTGATGAAACCCAAGTTGTCCCACAGCGGCTGCATGTACGGGCCGATCTTCGAGCTGATGTCACCCGGCAAGTACCCGATGTCCTTGTTGCTCAACGGCACCAGCGGGCGCGTGAGGTAGATCTGACGATAGCGTCGCCTCTGCGCCAGCGCGCCAGCCAAGGCCAGCAGCGTCTTGCCGGTTCCCGCCGGGCCGGTGATACTCACCAGAGGAGTTTCTTCGTTCAGGAGCGCATGCAGCGCGAACACCTGCTCGGCGTTCCGCGGCATGATGCCCTTGGCCGGCATCTTCGCCAGCTTCTCGAGTCGGCCGCTTGCCGGGTTGAAGTAAGCGAGAGCACTTCGTGTCGGCCCTCGCAGGATGAAGTAATGATTGGCGAGCGGAGGCTCCTCGAAGAACGTCTCCGGGGACGCTGACCCGTCCGCGTACAGGATGTCGATCGCCGCATCGGTGCCGTCGACTTCGCGACTTCCACTGTTGATCTGATTGAGGTCCTTGATGCGAATGTTCTCGTAGTCCTCTGCCGGCAGGCCGAGGCTCCGCGCCTTGATCCGGAGGTTGATGTCCTTGCTGACCAAAATCACCTTGCGCGGCGCTTCTGCCGCCGCCAGCACCATCGCAACGTCGAGAATCCGATCGTCGCTGCGCGTCTTGTCGAAGGTGCCCGCGGCGCCTGGCGTCACATCCATTGCCGAGACGACCCGGAACTTGCCTTTGTCGGACCCATTCAGCGGCACCCAGTCGCGGATGTCGCTGCTCTCCGACAGGCGATCGAGCTCGCGCATGAAGCTGCGCGCCTGGAGATTGATGACGTTATTGCCCTTCTTGAAGTGATCCAGCTCCTCGAGCACGGTGATCGGAATCACCACGTCGTGCTCGGCGAAGCTGTTGAAGGCGTTGAAGTCGTGAAGGATGACGGATGTGTCGAGGACGAATATCTTGTTTCTATTCACTGGCGCAGATCTTAGTCGACAGGCAGGCCGACGTACAGTCGGGGGAACCAGGTTCTTCGGCACCGTCTCTCGAGAGGATGGAGACACGGTAACCGTGGGCCAAGGACGGAAGGAGACGGAAGCCCCGCCGAAGCCGGCCGAAGAGAAGCTCCGGTCGCACAAACAGCACCTTTCCAGCGCCGACGACGGCCACTCCCGTTGCCGCTCGGAGCCCCACCGCTCTCCAGCCAACTCCTCGTCAGAGAGATCTCACGGTAGCCTATGGCCACCAGCGAGAGCAGATCCGTCGCGCCGGCCACCAACTGAGGCTGAATGACGGTTACTCCTCGGGGAGGAAGAAATGACGACCGACTCCGTACCGCAGCAGATTCCGTCACTCGCCGATCTGAAGATCGAGCGTTTGGGAGGTCAGAGAGTTCCATCGCCTTTTCAGAAGCGGCGCAAGCAGTTCGTCGACGAGAAGAATCGCGTACTCGTCTGCTCTACGACTGACGACCTCTAGCGCGCCTTGGAGTCCGGCGAGGAACCACCCTCGTTCGAGGCGGCGGGACCGCGGCGGGACCTGTTCTTTTCACCTGAGCAAGTAAGCTGCGGCATCGTCACGTGTGGGGGCTTGTGTCCCGGCGTCAACGACGTCATTCGCTCGATTGTGCTGACGGTGAGCCACGGCTACGGCGTGCGACGGATTCTCGGCTTCCGTTACGGCTACTCGGGCCTCTCCGCCGACAGCCACAGGGAGCCGCTGTTCCTCGAGCCGGACATGCTCGAGCATGCCCACCTCCACGGCGGCACGCTGCTCGGCACTTCCCGCGGCCCGCAGGATCTCGACGACATGGTGGACAATCTCGTGCGGTGGAAAGTGGGCATTCTGTTTGCCATCGGTGGTGACGGGACGTTGCGCGGAGCGTCGGCTCTGGCGGCGAAGATCCGCCAGCGGGGCTTGCCGATCAGTGTCATCGGTATCCCCAAGACGATCGACAACGATCTGCTGTGGATCGAGCGCAGTTTCGGTTTCGCTACCGCCGTCGAAGAGGCCCGATCAGTCATCGACGCCGCGCATACCGAAGCGCGCGCCGCCTGGAACGGCGTCGGCCTGGTCAAGCTGATGGGTCGGTACTCCGGCGCCATCGCGGCCTACGCGACGCTTGCCAGCGGCGACGTCAATTTCGTGCTGGTGCCGGAAGTGGCGTTCGACATCGATGGCGAGGGTGCGCTCCTCGACCAGCTCGAAGAACGTATCGTGAGCCGCCGCCATGCCGTGGTCGTCGTCGCAGAGGGCGCCGGTCAAGAACATCTCGCCCGCGATCGACAGGAACATCTCGATCTGTCGGGTAACGTGCGACTCAAAGACATCGGAAGCTTCCTGAGAGACCGAATTCGCAACCACTTTGCCGATCGAAACCTCGCCGTCGACCTCAAGTACATCGATCCCAGCTATACCATCCGCAGCCGACCGGCCAATACGCTGGACTCCAGCTTCTGCCTCATTCTCGGTCAGCATGCCGTTCATGCAGGGATGACCGGCTGCACCGACATGATGGTCGGATTCTGGAACAATGCTTTCACCCACGTGCCGCTGCCGCTCGTCGCCCGGGCCCGCAAGCAGCTGAATCCGCACGGTGAGATCTGGCAGCGGGTCCTCGACGCCACCGGCCAACCTCCGGCGATGGTCACCGAGCAGACCGACGACTGAGCTACGAATCGCTAGCGGTCAGCTACTTGACGCGAGTCGCCGGATCGCCCAGCAGGGCGAACAGGGGCGCCATGAAGGGACCGGCCCCTGTCGCACGTTCGCTCCGCGCCACGGCAAGCGCGGCGTCGCCGAGGCGCTGTGGGACGCCGTCGGAAAACAGATTCTTGACAAAGAGCTCGACCAAGCGTGTCGACTGCGCATTGAACGATTGACCGGCAGGAGACCAGGCGGCGACGGCGCCTCCCGCAGGATGCAGCACCAAGCGCTCACCGAGTGAAGGAAAGCCAGGAATATCGAAGCGGTTGACCAGGCACGTGGCGGCGGCGAAGACGGGAAGTCGCTCGGCATTTGCCACATCCACGAGATCAGCTGCGCGCAAGAGACCCTCGGCCGCGAGCCGATCGCCACCTCCGTGGCCGACGAAAGTGAAGAGTCCGGCGCCCTGATCGAGGGCCGCAAGCAGCTCGGCTCGAGCCTCCGACACCGGGCGATCGTCGAGAAAGATCTTCTGGACGCCTCCGGGCCACCGCGCCGCCAAGCGGTCCGCGAACGGTGCGAACTGGCCGGCCGTGTCGCCATTGTCCGCTGCGAAGAGTCCCCAATCCGCCCAGCCCCCGCCCCCAGCCTCATCGTAGCGGATCAGTTTGTCGATCGTCGCTGCGAGCTCGCCCCGGGTGACCACCGGCAGCCGACCGACAGCGATCTCCGGAATGCCATCGTCCCCAGCCACGTCACCGAGCACTGCATCCGCGGCTGTCATGCCTTGCACGCCGCGGACGAACTTGACCGGCACGAGATCGTCACTCAGGCCGCGGAAATCTCTGGGATCGAACGTCCCGCGTCCAGCGAGCACAACGTAGCGCGGGCATGCTGTCCACTCCAGACAGGCGATGCGCAGGAAGGCTCGGATCGCCTCAGGATCGGCCAGACCATGGTTGAACTCATTGTAGATTTCTTCCAGCTCGACCACGCGTGACAGAAGGCCACCCGCACGCCGGTGCTCAGCCAATGTTTCGGCGACATCCACGAACTCGCGCGGAGCGATAATCAGGTGATCGGCCCGCCGTGACGCCTGGCGCAGATTCGAGTCGTAACCCGGCTCGATCGCCAGTGGCTCTCGCAGAGCGGCAGCAGTCAGTGTCAGATAACGGCCCGGTCGCGGCGCCTCGAAGCTGACACCGAAGTCGCCACTTTCAGCCTCGATCCGGACGCCGTCGACCCACCGCGCCGCATCGGGCTCGGTGACGTCGACCACGAAGACATGCGGACTTCCAAAGCCCGTCACCGAGATCGTCTTCTCCCCTCGGGTTGTAAAGGCCAGTTCGTCGCCGACCGCCCGAAAACGTCGCTGGTAGGTCACCTCCAGACTGTCGAGGAGGACGACGCTGCTCCCTGTCGCTGACGTCGACTCGGACCTCACGACCAGCTCGTTTGCCTTCTCGCGCAGGAGGACCTGATCGGCGGTGAGTGACAGGATCTGCCGCGACGTCCCGTCCCAGCCGACATTGCCGATGTCATGTCCGTTCAACGACACGGCGAGATGATGGCTGCTCCCGGCAGCACCGCCGGTCAGCGGCATGATCGCCAAATCCAGTCGTGCCTCGCCTGCCGACGTTGCCACGCCTGGAAGCTCGAACCGAGTGCTCCAGTTCACCGCCTCGTTATCGCTGGCCAGCAGCAGGTCCCAGAACCAGATGTCGCTCTGCGGGTCGGTCACCCAGGCGGTGGCCGGAATGCGATTCTCTTCCACCAGCAAAGTAGTCTCGAAGCTCTCTGCCGGCGCGCCGCCCTCGCTCACGGCCGCTTCGTGCTCCATCGTCGTCCCCTTCCCGAATCGCAACTGGAAGACATCCACATCGGTGTAGCGACTTTCCAAGCCCGCAGCGAAGAACAGGAGCCCCTCACCACCCGCGAGTCCCTTCCAGGCCACATCACGACCGTGTCGCGTCAGTTTCAACCGACGATGCCGGATCGCCGCCTGCACGTGTCGGTTCGACAGCGAGAAGCGCTGCGAGATCTCGGAGGCCGACAACTGATAGAGGCCGGGCTCGGAGACGGAAAGATCGAGGCGCGTCACACCCTGGCGGCCAGGCGGCCGCCGCGCTTCGGGATCAGTTCGACGTTGCATCTCGATCCCGGGTCTCCCCCGGATGGCCGGAGGATCTTCAGCACCGTTGTGACTCACAAACCGAGACTCGGCATGACTGTCATCCGTGCGCGTAACGTACGGTCCATGCACGCGATTAGGCCCAGTGGCACCTACTTCCACCACCATGTAGGTCAAGTCATCTCCAGGTATCGCATCGTCGTCCACGAGTTGGTACCAGCCTCCTTGCGGCGACGACAGCCGCGCCGCCAGCAGCCCTCGGTTGACGCGCTCAAACTCGCCGCGAGTGCGGTTCAAGCGGTAGAGATGAAAGCCGAGCGTTCCGTCTTCGGACACTGTTTGCCACCCGACGACGACGCGGCCGTGCCGGCTGAAGGCTCGCAGGCCACTCACCACGGCCGGCGTGGTGGCGACCGACACGGGCACGAACCCCACGAGGTTCGGCTCGATCGTATTCATCGGGTTGCCGGTGATCGCGTGCTGACCGATGGCCGTATACGAGCCGGAGGCCAGGTTTTGCGCGACAGCGACCAGCCCTCCCGCGCCGATGTCGTTGGTCGATACCGGCGGATTCCCGACGTCGACGGCGCCACCGAAAAACCGGTCGACTTCCTGGGATGGGGGCCCGTTCTCGTCGCCAAAGACGAACGCCGGAACCGGATCCGAGTTCAGAATCGCCGCCTCCCAAGACCCTTTGTCGCCGGCACCCGACGACGTCGTCTGCGCCGAGTAACTCATGGCGAGAAAGACGTCGGACGCAGTGTTCAGATTGAAACCCGCCTCCAGTCCCAGCATTGGTTCCAGATTCGCGTTGGTACCCGCATCGCTGGCGATCGTGTCCTGGAAATGCGGAAAGTATCCGCCCAATCCGGCAGGCGCCGGAAACACCAGCGAGACGCCTACCAGAGTCGAACCGAAGACCGAGAGGGTGCCGTCTGACGTCTTGGCGAGCAGACGAAATCGATGGGTTCCAGCGGCAAGGCTGTCGGCAATCGCGTAGATCACTCCCGCACCTTTGTCGTCACTGCCGGACAGCAGGCGCTGGCTCTCGGGACCGACGTCGGTCCACGTCGGGTTGCCGGTGCCGGTGGTTTGGAGCTGAAAGGACGCCGCGG
>JAOTUP010000165.1 GCA_029863825.1 Acidobacteriota bacterium
CACCCTCGACGGCAGTGAAGCGGGCAGCTTTGCAGCGGACGTGCACGATCATTTCGGTGAGGAATGGATCGGCACTTCCGAAACCCACGGACTGCGCGTGAGCGTCCAGGGGCTCGACACCGGGACGAGCGCCGTCGGCATTCTCGGTCAGGATACTTCGGGGGTGTTTTCGAATAGCGCTGGCGTACGCGGTGAAAGCGCTTGGGGCACTGGCGTCCGCGGTGAAAGCGCTAACAGGACCGGGGTCGTCGGCGTTGGCCGTGAATATGGAGTCGAGGGCTTCAGCAACTTCACCGCAGGAACCGGGGTCCTCGGCAATGCTTTTCACTCTACGGGCGCCAACTTTGGGGTCATTGGCAAGAGCAACTCCACCTCTGGAACCGGAGTTCTCGGCGTGGCTACAGCCGCGACCGGCGTGGTCCCAGGTGTCAAAGGTGAGACGCGCTCGGTCAGCGGCTGGGCCGTCTGGGGCGAGGCAACGGCCACGACCGGCTCCACCAGAGGTGTCTACGGGCAGAGTGCGGCGAGCAACGGCATTGGAGTGAAAGGCTTGGCCACGGCTGCGACCGGCGAAACCTGGGGACTCCACGGAGAGAATTTCAGTCCCTCCGGTGGCGGGGTCTTGGGCAGGGCTTATGGTGGAACCGGCGAAACCTGGGGACTCTATGGCGAGAGTGCGTCGACAAGCGGCGGCGGGGTCTTCGGCGAAGCCACGGCGAGCACCGGTGCCAACTTCGGCGTCTGGGGTCAGAGCCAGTCCGTGTCGGGCGTCGGCGTCCTCGGCTGGGTGCGGGCCACCACCGGCACCAACTACGGGGTGCGGGGCGCGACCGACTCGAGCGAGGGTTTCGACGTCTACGCCGCCGGTGCCGGCACTGACTACGGCCCGTTCACCGGCGGCCACGAGGTGAAGCTGGCGGCCGATCTGCCGCCGGGCCTCGAGCCCGGCATGGTGATGACAGTGACCGGGGAGGCGCAGGTGCGGGTCTCGCCCGACAAGACCGTCGACCTGTCGTCGACGCTGCCGACGGTGACGCTGGCCGGGCGATTGCAGGACCCGGCCGTGTTCGGTGTCTTCGTCGCCGAGACGACGCTCGGCGAAGACCACTGGTACGAGGCGCAAACCGGCGAGCGTTTCGGCACCGTCAACGCCCTGGGCGAAGGCCGCGTGTGGGTGACCGACGCCAACGGCCCGATAGTGGCCGGCGACTACCTGACGAGCTCGGCAATTCCGGGCTACGCCCAGCGCCAGGAGGACGATCTCCTGCATGCCTACACCCTGGGAAAGGTGATCGAGACGGTGGACTGGGAGACGGTGACCCAGACGGTCGAGCACGAGGGAACGTCGTACCGCGTCTACCTCGTGGCGGTCGTCTACACCAGCGGCTGAGGCGACGGTCGCAGAAGCTGAGAGGTCAGGTCTTGAATCACCGGCCTTGGATTCCGCAGCCCGAGAGGCCTGACAGCAACAATCCCTGATCCCGAGAATTCGAGATCTGACTCCATCTATCCGCGAAGCGGGCCGCCGCCAAACGACCTGCGGTCTTGATGAAGGCTGCGCACGCGTTAGGGGTATCCATTCGGTCGACGCAGGACCGATCGCCGCACAGCAGTAGATACTGTCGACCCTCTCGCGGCAAGAGGTCACTGCGGAAGACGCCGGCAACTCTCACGAGCTGCCGGAGAGCCCAGAGGAGCAAGGCGACTGCCGGTGAGGCGAGTGCCTGCTGGCTGATTCGCCTCCGGAGGACGGTCCGAGTCTCAGCCGCCTGCACTCACTATCTCGAGTCCTGGGACGACGAGTCGCCGGGAATTGAGTATCCTCTCACCAGGGAATCATGAGCGCCGACACCACAGCTGCAGACCATCGCAGTCAGAACGGCCCGCGGGTGAAACGCCTGCTGCGCCGTGTCGGGATCGACTTCTACCCCGGTGAAGCGCTGCCGGCCATTCTCCTCTTCTCCAGCTTCTTCTTCAGCTACACCTTCCAGTACACGGTCAAGAGCGTTCGCCAGGCGACGTTCATCGACAGCCTGGGGTCGGCGAGGCTCCCTTACGTCTACCTGCTCGTCGCGCTGTGCTCGTACCCCGTGCTGCGGCTCTACAGCCGCTTTGCCGAGCGACTGACGCCGCCGGCGATGATTGCCACGACGTGCTCGCTGATCGCCGCCAGCATGGCTTTGTTCTGGTGGCTGTTCGGCTACGCCTGGACCTGGGTTCCGCTGACCTTCTACATCTGGGTGACCATTCTCTTCGTCCTCATCAGCAGCCAGCTCTGGTCATTCGCCAATCATCTCTTCGAGCCCCGACAGGCTAAGCGGCTGTTCGGTTTCATCGGCGCCGGCGGTCTGCTGGGGAGCGTCGCCGGCGGCCAATTGGCGCGTCTGGCCACGGTGATGGCGGGAACGCGCGATGCCCTCCTGGTCGCCGCGGTCGTGGTTCTGGGGATCGTCGGACTTCTCTACCCGCTCAGACGCCACCGCCTGGCGGGCGAATGGGCGCCGGCGCGGCGGGCGCAGACCGCCGAAGACGAGGAGACGGCCGAGGGTTTGTCCGCCATCCGCGGCTCGCGGCAACTGCAGATGATCTCGGCTCTCCTGGTCGTCGGCGTGGTGGTGGCACAGATCGTCGATCTCCAGTTCAACTGGGCGATCGAATCGGTGACCGGCGAGCTCGACCAGCGAACCGTCTTCTTCGGCAATGTCTTCAGCCTGATGGGTGTCACGGCCTTCATCTTCCAGTTCCTCTTCGCCGCGCGCATCCATCGCAGTCTCGGCGTGGGCTTTTCCACTCGCGTGCTTCCGACGACCGTGGCGCTGGGTACTGTCGCGCTGCTGGTCACCGCAACGCTCGGACCGGGGGCCGTGGTGATCGCCGCCCTGGCGCTCAAGATCAGCGAGAACGGCCTCCGTTACTCGTTTGACCTGGCCACCCGAGAGCTGCTGTTTCTTCCGGTGCCGTCGGCCCTGAGGCGCAAGACCAAGGCCTTCATCGATGTCTTCATCCAGCGCGGAGCCAAAGGGCTGGCAGCCATCCTCCTGCTCCCGGTCACCTTTGGCCTCATCAGCGCTCTCGAGGCGAGCTGGATCTCACTGGCGCTCATCGGACTGTGGCTCTGGGTGGCGGCAGCGGCGTCCAGAGAATATGTGCGGTCGTTCCGCCGCAGTCTCGAAGCGCGAACCGTAGACAGCGATCTTCCGATCAATCTCGCGGACGCCACGACACTCGAAATCCTCGTCCAGTCCTTGGGCAGCGCCGACCCGCGACAGGTTCTTCACAGCCTCGACATCCTGACCTCACACGACCGTCATCACCTGGTTCCGCCGCTCCTCCTCTACCACGACGACGCGGAGGTCCGGCTGGCTACGCTGCGTATCCTCGGCAAAGACCGGCGCGAGGACGCGCTGCACTTGATCGAGCGCCGGCTGAACGACCCCGACCCCGACGTGCAGGCGGAGGTCATCCGCGTGCTCGCCAGGCTGCGCAACGAGGACGCCTGCGAGATGATGCTTCCGAGGCTGCGGGACGCCGATCCGCGAGTGCAGGGAACTGCCATCGCCTGCCTGATGAACCACGGGGATGAAGTCATGAGACGGGAGGCCTCAACCGCCCTCGCGAGTTTGCTCTCCGACGGCTCTGCAGGCGTCAGGGTCGAGGCCGCCAAGGCTCTGGGCGCGACACGAGGACAGGTTGTCGACGCCGAACTCTTGCAGCTCTTGTACGACCAGGATCCGGCCGTCGTGCGGCAATCCATCGACGCCATCCGGCACCGGCTGGCTGAAGACGGTCCGAACCCCATCTATCTGCCGACCCTGATCTCGCTACTTCAGAATCGGCGGCTCAAGCACGATGCGCGGGAGGCCCTGATCTGTTTCGGCGAGGACGCGCTGCCCGCTCTGATCCACTTCCTCAATGACAGCGACGAGGGGGTGTGGGTTCGTCGAGCCATTCCCAAGACGATGACTCGAATCGGGTCTCCGGCCGCCACCACCGCTCTTCTGGAATGTCTGGAAGGACAGTCGGACACGTTCCTGAGGCGAAAGCTCATCGAAGCGCTCGCCCTGGCTCCGGAGGCGAGCGTCGACCGCGCGACCGTCAGCGGCGAAATCGAGCGCGAAGCGAACCGTCACTTGCGAACTCTCTCCGATCTCTACAGCCTGCGTGGCGCCGAGCTGGCCGATACGAGGGGACCCGGTGTCGAGTGGAACACCGATGCCCCGGCACCGAGCCTGCTCGAGGAACTGCTGGCCTCTCGCCTTGACGATCATGCACGCAATATCTTCGGCCTGCTCGCGCTGATTCACCACCCCGGTCATATCTGGTCCGCGTATCGGAGCCTCACCGGCTCCCGCGCCGAGCTCCGCGGCCACACACTCGAGTACCTCGACAACACGCTCTCCGCCGAGATCCGCCACCATGTGTTTGCCGCGATCGGAGACGCGCCGCTGGCGGAGAAGCTCGCGGAGGCGAAGCGCCTGTACGGGGTCTCGGTCGCCACCAGGCCGGACACCCTGAAGAGGCTCCTAGGCATCGAGCTAAAAGGGAGCTCGGACGAGGCCTTTCTCGTCGTCGCGGCTCTGTACCTCGTCCACAGCGATAAAATCACTCATCTCTATCGGGCCGCGGAGGAGCTTCGGCACTCTCCCGATCCGTTTGTGAGCGAGACTGCCGCATGGGTCACCGAACAGATCTCCTGACCGCGCCGATGAAGCGCATGGCTCGCCAGACGTGAACGAACTCGCCCGCATCGAGACCGTCATCTTTTTGCAGCGCGTGGATCTCTTTCGCGCCTGTGACGCCGAACAGATTCTGCGGATTTCCGCCATTGCACGACAGCAGCGATTCAATGCCGATGAGACCATCTATGCGGTCAAAGATCCATCCGACTCCCTGTATTGCGTCGTGCGAGGACGGATCGACATCGTCGACGACGCCGGCGTCCATCGACTGGTCGCCTCACCGGGCACGCTGGGTGTGAGCGGAATCCTCAGCGGACGCCTCCGCACCGACACAGCTACCGCCACCGAAGACACACTCGTCCTGGCGCTGGATGCCGACGATTTCTTCGATCTGCTGGCCAACAACATCGAGATCGTCCGCTCCCTCTTCCGACAGCTGCTGGACCAGCCGAAGCCCTGACGACTTGGGCTCGGGCTTGCCGATACCAGTCGAAGCAACTCCTGTAGGCCCCGTGACCAGCTGCACAGCCTCAACGTTGTCGCTCCAGGAAGGACAGTCGCCCAACGAACGACGACCGACTTTCACTTCGCATCGCGATTCCGCCATCCGCAAGGCCGGCGGCGCCGCAGAGCCTCACGGACTGCGGCCTTGTGACGAATGTACTGCCTGGGCGCTGCGCCCACGGCAGCTGGAGGACTCTCCTAATGCGACCTGTCGTGATGGCTGGAGACCAGGTGCTCGAGGCACAGCCAGCCGGTTTCTCTCGAGTGACGAATCAGCCCCGGCTGGGAGCAGCGCTCGCCGTCGGCGCTCTGCTGCTCGCAGGTGACGAGGCTCGACGCGCGGGCGAGGCGTC
>JAOTUP010000166.1 GCA_029863825.1 Acidobacteriota bacterium
CGTCAATCGCCTGGTAGAGGTGTGGGTCGTTGAGCAGCTGTCCAAGAGAACCCTCGCCCTCGTTGAGTTGGCTGGAGACTTGTCGCAAGTTCTCGACGAGGGCGCGAAGATCCTCGCTCAATGCCGTTGCGTACACTTCGTCCGTCAGCAGTTTCTGAAGCAATCCATCACCGTCGCGAAGGTCGGAGGAGAGCGCTGAGAGGTCCTCCGCGGCATGTCCGGTGCGAGCCAGAGCAGTTTGCAGGTCGGTTCGCATGCTGGCGTCGTGAAGCAGTGCCGACAGCGGTCCCTTTCCACTGTCAAGAGCGGCGAGAGCGGCGTCCAGATTCAGGATCGACGACTCGACTCTCGATGCAAGATCCTCATTCATCAGCAGTGCTCCGATCGTCCCTTCTCCGTTTTCGATTCTGGAGGTGATGCTTCGCAGGGAGTCGATGGTCTCGAGGACAGCCTGTTTCGTTTCGCGTCCGGATTCACTCGTCACCACCATCTCACCCAACAGACCCTCGCCTCGCTCCATGCGTCCGAGAATAGTGCGCAGCGAATAGGAGATGGCTGCGACGTTATCGACGACGTCTTCGCCTGACTCCACGAGACGCTCGACATCGGTTGCCGGAGCGGCCGGGATCTCACCGCCGGACGGGATGACCGCCGAGGTCGCCGAACCCGAGGAGATTTCGATGTACTTGTCACCCAGGAGCCCGAGTGTCTTTATTCGCGCCAACGAGTCGCTGCGGACACGCGCTGCGAAGCGACGGTCGAGAGAGATCCAGACGGTGAGCTGCTGCTTCTCGATGCGTTCTGGCAACACGACATCCTCGACGCGGCCAACAGTGACGCCGTTGAGTTTCACCGGATTGCCTGCTTCCAGACCGGAGACGGTGGGGAAGTGGATCGAATAGCGGCTCTTCATCACGAAGAGCTGGTTGCGCTCGCCGAGAAGGAAGATCGCCGCTGCTACCAATGCCAGGGAGATGACAACTACGGCTCCGACTTTGATTTCACTCGACGTCATCGATATCCTCCTCACCGGCGAGGAACTTCCCTAACTCGCGATCGCTACTGTGCCCCGCCTCGTCCCACGTGCCGACAAAGCGGAACGTACCATCATGCAAGAACGCCACTCGATCACCGACTCGGCGCGCGAGCACCAGATCGTGAGTGACGACGACTGAAGTGACACCCAGCTTCTCCTGCGTAGCCTGTATCAATCGGGCGATTGTCGCGGACGTGCGGGGATCGAGACCTGTTGTCGGCTCATCGAAAAGCACCGCTTCGGGATCGAGAGCTATGGAGCGAGCGAGCGCGACGCGCTTCTTCATGCCGCCGGATAGAGCAGCCGGCATCTTCTCTTCGATGTCGACGAGGCCGACGAGTGCCAGATGCTTCTTGACGCGCTGCTCGAGATCTGCGCGCGACAGATCGAGATGCTCACGCAGCGGGAACGCGACATTGTCGAAAACGGTCATCGAATCGAATAGCGCTGCTCCCTGAAACAGCATGGCTACACGCTTGCGTATCGGCTTCAAGGCCTTCTCCGTCAGATGCGAGATGACGGCGCCATCGAAGGTCACACTGCCCGAGTCCGGCCGTTCGAGAACGTTGAGCTGTCGCAGAGCAACGCTCTTCCCCGACCCCGAGCGGCCCATGATGATGAAGCACTCTCCCCGTCGGACATCGAAATCGAGACTGGCGAGCACCGTGCGCCCACCATAGCTCTTGCTGAGAGCGCGAACGGCGAACAGCGGCGTCGTCTCCATCGAATCAACCGATCAGATAAAAAAGCTTGGTGAGAAAGAAGTCCGAAATCAACACCATGATCGCCGACATCACGACCGTGTTCGTGGTGGCGCGGCCGACGCCGTCGGCACCACCTCGCGCATGCAGGCCGTTGTGACAGGCGATGACGGTAATGAAGTACGAAAAGAAGAAGGACTTACCCAGACCGCTGAAGAAATCCTCCAGGGTCAAGGAGTTCAATACGTCGTTGATGTAGAAGCCGGGGGTCAATTGCAGCTGGAAGACTGCGACCAAAAGTCCGCCGAGGATGCCGAGGAAGAGGCCGACGGCAGTCAACGCCGGCAGCATGACAAGAGTGGCCACGATCTTCGGAGCGACGAGCTTCTTGATCGGATCGGCCGCCATTGAGCGCAGCGCATCGACCTGATCCGTGACCCGCATGGTTCCGAGCTCGGCGGTGATGCCGGCGCCGATCCGACCACCGACGATCAGCGCCGTCAACACAGGGCCAAGCTCGCGCACGACCGACTTGGCGACGACGGTGCCGATGTAGTATTTGACCCCCAGAGCCGGCAGGCTGTAGGCGGTCTGTAGCGCCAGGACCATGCCGGTGAAAACGGTCGTCACGGCCGCAACGCCGAGGGAGCGGACTCCGATCTGCTCCATCTCGTTGATCCAGGTGCGCAGCTCCCAGGGCGGACTCAGCACAGCGACAAGTCCCTGTGAGGTGAGAAAGGACAGACGACCCACCGTGGTGAGCGCCGAGGCGACAGGATTCGGTACGTTCATTCGTGCGTAAGCCGGAAGTGCCGCTCGTGGAGGGAGATGAGAAGAGCCGGGCGCGACGGGGCGGGACTAGAAGGAGCCAAGGGTAGAATGATCATTCGAGTGGTCGGTGGCGGCGGTGCGATCTCTTGTAGGGCCGTCTGCCAGTGCGGCGGTGTGTGGTCACGAGTGAGCCTCGAGACTGCTTGGGTCAGCGACCTTCGAGCGCCATTGTAGCAATCACCTGTAGCGTGGAATGCGGATGCCAACAGTGAATGGATTTCCAGGGAGGCGTCGGCCGAGCGTCTGGCTGGCGACACTTACGGGCAATGTGTTTCTCGTTCTGGGAACTCTGGTGATGGCGACGCTGGCCTTGCTGGTAGGGTGGCTGCCGCCTCGCGGGGACTGGGTCTATCGCGTGGCGAGGCTCTGGAGTCGAGGCGTGTTGCTCTCCAGCGGCGTGCGAGTGGTGAGCGCCGTCGAGACCGCTCTCGAGCCGAGCGGCCAGCACGTATTCATGGCCAACCATCGCAGCCTGTTCGACATCCCGGTGCTGATAGCCACGCTTCCCGGGCAAACGCGGTTCCTGGCCAAGAGGAGCTTGTTCCAGATCCCCGTTTTCGGCTGGGCCTTGCGCCTTGGAGGGTTCATCACCATCGACAGAAAGAACCTGAGTAGCGCCCGCGACAGTTTTTCGCAGGCGGTAGCGCGATTGCGCACGGGGACATCGATCCTTGTCTTTCCGGAGGGGACGAGGTCGACAACGGGCGATTTCCTGCCGTTTCGTCGAGGCGGTTTCCTGCTGGCTCTCAAGAGTGGTCTGCCGATCGTGCCGGTGGGGATTCGCGGAAGCCGTGATGTGCAGGCGAAGACGAGCTTCTGGATCCGACCCGGGACAGTCTCGGTACACTACGGGTCGCCGATTGACACCGCGACCTACTCCGTGAGCACCAAGGATGAGCTCATGGGCACGGTACGGGAGAGGATTCTGGCACTCGTCGCGGATGATTCGGTCGGCAGTGACGCAGAGGTGTAAAGCACAGGAGGGGAGACGTGCGAGATGGCGAATGATCTGGAAGCCAAGGTCTGGGACTGCCTGAAGACGGTCACATTCCCAGGAATGAGCAGGGACATCGTGTCGTTCGGATTCGTGGACCGAGTGGCGGTCGAGGGAAGCAACGTCGAAGTTGGGCTGTCGATCACGACCCACAATCAGCAGCTGGGTGAGGATGTGCGAGAGCAGGTGGAACGGGCTCTCGTCGAAATAGAGGGCGTGGCAGGCGCCTCGGTAGGGCTCGAGGTTCGCACGCCGCCTGCTGCAGCGCAGCAGGCGGTCTCGCGCGATGCAGAGCTGATCCCCGAGGTCAAGAGTGTCGTCGCCGTCGCCAGCGGTAAGGGTGGAGTCGGCAAGTCGACGGTCGCTGCGAACCTTGCGGTCAGCCTCGCTCGCCTGGGGTATCGCGTCGGACTCCTGGACGCCGACATCTACGGTCCGTCTTTGCCCATGATGTTCGGGATTACCGAGAGGCCAGTCGTCGATGGGAATCGGATTCAGCCCTTCGAGCGCCACGGTGTCGTGTTGATGTCCCTCGGTTTCATCCTCGAGACCGACACTCCGGTCATCTGGCGGGGGCCCATGGTGATGCGGGCCATCGAGCAGATGCTGGCCGACGTCGACTGGGGACCGTTGGATTACATGATCGTCGATCTCCCACCCGGTACCGGGGACGCACAGCTGACAATCAGTCAGAAGGTTCCGTTGTCAGGTGCGGTAATCGTGACGACTCCCCAAGACATCGCGCTGATCGACGCACGCAAGGGCCTGGCGATGTTTCGCAAAGTGAACGTGCCGGTGGTCGGCATCATCGAGAACATGTCGTCCTTCGTGTGCCCCCATTGCGGAGAGCAGACGGACGTCTTCAAACGTGGCGGCGGTGAACGAACGGCCGAGATTCTGAAATGCGCCTTTCTCGGCCGGATACCGTTGGATCCGGCCATCGTCGAAGGCGGCGATGCCGGTCAGCCAGTGGTGGTCGCACATCCGGACGGACCGCATGCCGAGTCTTTCGCCGGCCTTGCTCGGGCCGTCGTCGAGGAAGCGGCGAAACACCAGCCACCGAAGCTCTCCATCTTCTGAGGGCGATGGCGTTCGCGGTCGTGGCCGACGCGCATCTGGGGGGGCCGGGAGGGCCGGCAGATCCCTTGGTGCGTCAGCTCGACGACTTGCGTTTCCGGGACTGCGAGCAGCTCGTCTTGTTGGGAGATCTGTTTCAAGTGTGGGTGGGAAACCCGCGCTTTGAAACTGCGGATATCGCCGCCGTGGTGGCGGCGCTGCGGAGGGTGCGAGAGGATGGCATCCCGGTGCACTACATCGAAGGAAACCGGGATTTCTTCGTCGCCGGGAGTTCCTATGAGAACGTGTTCGACACGGTCGGGGACGAGCTGGCAATAACCAGTGGGGGCAAGCGGTACCTGGCGATTCACGGCGACGGTATCAACGAGAAAGACCATCTCTACAGGTTCTGGCGCCGGGTGTCGAAGAATCGGCTGAGCAGGATGGCGATGAACCGCTTGCCGCTGTGGCTGGCTCGACGCCTGGTTTTCGGATTCGAACGCGAGTTGGGAAAGACGAACTTCAAGCACAAGAAGAACCTACCGCAGGAAGTCATCCTCGACTTTGCGCGCAGCCGTCTCGCTGAGGGGTTCGATGCGCTGATTCTGGGACATTTTCACGAACCGTTCAGGCGGTCCCTCGACAGGGGGGAGGTCATCGTGCTGGACGCATGGTTCCGTTCACAGCGAGTGGAGTGGCTCGCCGGGGGTGCGGAGGAGCGGCCGAGCCATGGATCAGCGTGAGATTCGGCCAGCGAGAGCAGCACGCGGAGAGGTATGTGTACCGGGCTCGAAGAGTCTGACCAACCGACACCTCAACCTGACATTGTTGTCACGGCGCCCTACACTTCTCGAACGGCCGCTCATCGCTGAGGATACGTG
>JAOTUP010000167.1 GCA_029863825.1 Acidobacteriota bacterium
TTCGCCCTCGTAGCCCTCGGATGCAGAATCCCCGTGGCGTGGCAGCCGGGCGTCGACGACAAGATGCCCGAGCTCGCGCTGTGCCTCGTCGAGCCCTTCGACGGCGGCGACGCGGCCGCGCCCCATGCCGCGCAAGTAGGCAGCGCCGGAGGCGAACAGTCGTTCCGGAGGATCGAAGGCGCCCTCCACCATCAGGCGGGCCCACAGCCAAAAGAAATCGGCGTCATGGGCCCAGGACAGAAGGTCGGTGATCCTGGCTCCGGGAGGGCGCGCGCCAACTTCCGAGATGGCGACGCTGCCGTCGGGGCGGCGAAACCACTCCATGTGGCTGAGCCCGTTCTCGAGTCCCAGGACCTCGATGGCGCGAAAGGCCACGTCCCGGATCTCGCGGTACTCCTCACCCCCGATGTCCCGCGGCAAGAGAACGCACCACTGGATCCACGGGTTCTCGAGCACCTGGAGCGGTGACGGAAGATACCGGCTCACCGAGTGCCACACCGGTCTGCCGGCGATGAAGACCGAGTCGAAGGAGTGCTCGTCGCCGGTCATGAACTCTTCACACAGAACCGGCGCGTCTGAGTGCGGCCGGAACAGCTCCAGGGCTTCGTCGAGGGCCGTCGACGAGTTCACCCGAAAGGTGTTCTTGGCGCCGGCGCCCGCGGGTGGCTTGACCACGAGAGGGAATCCCACGCTGGCGGCAAAGTCGCGGGCGTCGGTCGCCGAGACGGCGAGGCGATGCCGTGCGCACGGCAGGCCGGCCGCGGCCAGAACCGACTTCATGAGCGCCTTGTCGCGGAACCGGCGGGCAATCTCGCGGCTCATTCCCGGGATCCCCAGCGCCTCTCGGGCGGCTCCCAGCGGCTCCTGGAGCTGTTCGAGGATGCCGAGAAGACGCTCGACGGGACCGAGAGAGAGCTCGAGCCGCCGCACCGCCTCGACGAGCTGATCCGGGTCGAGCGCGTTGTCGACCCGCCAGTGGGCGGCGAGAGCCTGGCGCAGGTCGGCCGGCAAACGCTCGGCGGCCTCTTGCGACACCAACCCCATGCGCACCTGCGGCAGCGACGCCACGGCTCGGGCGAACCGGAGCGTGGTCTCGGCAAGGTACGGGGCGACGAAGACGACGTTGGTCATGAGATTGAACCGGGGAGAGAGTCTACACTCCGCGGGCACGCTTTTTTTCTGGCCATGAGATTCTGTGCACCAACCAGTTTGACGGAATTGCTAGCATTCTCTCGACTTGAGCACGCCGTTGAAGATTTGTATCGCCGCCTCGGAGGCGGCGCCCCTTGCCAAGACCGGTGGTCTGGCGGACGTCGCGACTGCGCTCACACGCCATCTCGGCGCACAGGGTCACGACGCGCGACTCTTCCTGCCGTTCTACTCGACGATCGATCCGGGCGACGGGGAATTCACGCCGGTGTCCTTCGTTCGCGACGTGGGCTTTCCGTTTGCCGGACGAATGCTGCGCTTCTCGCTGTGGACCGGGCGCATGCCGGGAGCAGACGGGGCCGTCTACCTGGTGGACTGTCCCGAGCTCTTCCACCGTTCCGGCATCTACACGGCAGGAAGCGACGAGCCGCTGCGCTTCGCTTTCTTCACCCGGGCAGTCCTCGAGAGCTGCCAACGCATGGGCTGGGGTCCGGATGTCTTCCACATCAACGACTGGCACACCGGATTGCTGCCGCTCTACCTCCGCACGGTGTATGCCTGGGACGCGCTCTTCCGGCAGAGCCGGACGCTGCTGACGATCCACAATATCGCCTACCAAGGCCTGTTCCCGCGTCGCGTCCTGGACGCGATCGGGCTCGCCGAGCACGCAGATCTCCTGTGGCGCGAGGACCTCGAGGCGGGCCACTTCAGTTTTCTCAAGACCGGCATCCAGTACGCCGATGTGCTGTCCACGGTAAGTCCGACCCATGCCGCCGAGATTTGCACTCCCGACTACGGTATGGGCCTCGATCCTCTGCTGCGGGAACGTGCCGATCGCCTGGTGGGGATTCTCAACGGCGTGGACTACCGCGACTGGGATCCGTCGACCGACACACACTTGCCGCACCGCTATTCCGTCGACGACTTGTCGGGCAAGAGGCGAACTCGCGACGACGTCCTGGCCCGCGTCGGACTGGCGCCCGCGCCGGTGGCCCCGGTACTGGGTATCGTGTCGCGGCTGGTTGGACAAAAGGGCTTCGAGCTGCTGTTCGATGTGCTGCCGCTGGCGATGCGCCACCACGATCTGCGGCTTCTCGCACTGGGAAGCGGGGAAGAGAAGTACGAGCGGTTCTTCACCACGCTGGCGAGGGAATTCCCCGACCGTGTCTTTTTCTATCGGGGATACCACGACGAGCTGGCGCATGTGATCGAAGCGGCGGCGGACGTCTTTCTCATGCCGTCGCTCTACGAGCCCTGTGGCCTCAACCAGATGTACAGCCTGCGCTACGGTACGCCGCCCCTGGTGCGCTACACCGGCGGGCTGGCCGACAGCGTCGAGCCGTGGGATGGTAGCTCAGGAACCGGCTTTGTTTTTCGGCGGTTCACAGCCGACAGTTTCGCGCGGGCGCTGCAGCAAGCGCTCGCCGCCTTTGCCGAGCGAGCCGGATGGCGCCGGCTGGTGGAGAACGGCATGCGCCGCGACTTCTCGTGGGAGCGGCAGAGCGCCGAGTACGTCCGCCTCTATCGTCGTCTCCTGGCGGGCTGAGACCGCCTTCGGCAGGGCGCCGATCCGGTCGAGGGGCGCGGACGCGTCAGCTCCAGGTGTCGAGATAGATCGGCAGCATCTGGCGCCAGGTCGGCCAGTCGTGGTCCCACTCGGTGCCCCAGGCGTCGACGCGGTTGGGGACTCCCTTCGCGCCCAGGACCTGGGCCATGCGCCACGACTCGCCGGGATCTTCCCATCGGCCCTCACCCGTGGCGAGGAGGATGAAGCGGCGGCGCAGCATGTCGAGATGCTCGCCCTCTCCCAGCCCGGGAAGGAAGTGGAGCGGCGAGGAGTAGTAGATGTCGTCATTCCACTCGCCGTGCAGAAAGCGGCCCAGATCGTAGGTGCCGCTCATGGCGATCGCCTTGTGAAAGACGTCGGGATGGCGGCACGTTGCAGCCACCGCGTTGAAGGCGCCGATCGATGCGCCGGCGGCGATGATGCCGAGATCCCGCGAGCCGCAGTCCTGATGGATGGCCGGCACGAGCTCGTGGTAGACAAAGCCGTCGAACTGGTTCTGCAGCCACGAACAGTGGCGCGGCGACATCTCGCCGCTGGTCCAGGCGCGGCCGGCAACGCTGTCGCAAGTGAAAAGCTTGATGCGCCCGGCGTCGAGCAGTCCGCCGAGCGCCTCGACCATGAGAAAGCGCTCGGCCTCCTCGGCGTCACCGCCGGCGGTCGAGAACAGCAGCACCGGCACGCCGTAGGTTCCGTAGCGGACGACGGCAACCTCCTGCTGGACGCGCGCCGAGTACCAGCGGCTGAGAGTCTTCACGCCGGGTTCCCGGCAGGCGGATCGCTCACCAATCCGGTGTCGTGTTCGAGTCCCAGGCGCTCGGCCTCGGTGCGACGCCAGAACTGGATCAGGCCCCAGAAGTGCTCGGTGAACTTTTCGACTTCGTGTGTCGGGAAGAGGGCCTCGACCTTGAGGCGCACCGCTTCTTTGGCTCGCGGCGAGCCAAAGAACTCCCACACGATCTCGTCGAGATCGGCGAGGTGCTGCTCGCAAAACTCGAGAAAGCGATCGCTTTCGAATCGAGTGCGAGCGATTGCCGCGTAGGCGGTCAGCTTGTCGCGAAAAGGGAGATCGCGAGCGGCGATCTCATAGAAGGGCTCCCACTCGACAGACTTGCGCATCGTGCGGTCGGTGGCGGCGCAGAAGAGCGCCCAGCGCACGGCCGCCTTGACCAGCCACGGGAAGTGGTAATGCAGCGACGTGACCTGAGAGTCGGGACAGGCGTTGGCGAAGTCGATGGCGTGAAACGCCTCATCGGCGCGGAGCGCTTCGCAGGAATTGAAATCCCAACCGAAGAACGAGTTGATGGTCAGCGTCATGTCGGCCAGGAGAGAGGCCTCCTCGGCGGTGAGGAAATCGAACGCCACCTCGTAGCGCGCGTGGAGGGCGGCATCCGGGTTGTAGCGCACGGGTCGCAGCTGCGGCCCGAGACCGATCGACCGCACAAACAGATCGTGGGGGGCGATCGCCTTCTGCAGGTGCATCAGTCGCGTGCCGCTGGCCTCGTAGGCGGCGCGCAGCTCCTCCTCGTTGTCGATTCGGCTCACTCCCACCCAGGCGCCGCCGTCGTAGGGCTTCATGAACAGCGGGTAGCCCAGCCGACCGCCGATCTCGCCGAGATCGAAGTGCCGGGCGTAGCGCTCGAGTGTCGGCTGCAGATCGGGTGTCGCGTCATAGGCCTTGGGTGGAAGCATCCAGGTCGCCGGCACCGGGAGTCCAAGCCGCATCATGGCGCAGTAGGTGGTCTGCTTTTCCATCGACTGGATCGACCACGGATTGTTGAAGACGTAGAGATCGTCGAGGAGGATCGCTTTCTTTATCCACTCGCGGCTGGTGTGGTACCAGTGCGTCACGCGGTCGAACACCACGTCATAGCGGCAGGGCTGTTGCAGGTCGAAGGGCTCGATGGTGACGCGCTCGATCTCGAACCCGATGGTGCCGTCCGGCGACGGGATGCGGGGGTCGAGCCGGCGAACAATCTCCTCGAAGCAGATCGGCCAGCACAGATCCGCCCCCAGTGAGAGTCCGATTCGGCGGGTCAGAGTCGACATGGAAGAAGGGGAGTATACCTCCGCATTCCTACTCATAGACCATCCACAGAGGTCCCGGGAACAGCCATGACAGACCCACCCTGAGCTGGTCGCGCCAGTTCTCCCAGTTGTGGCCGTCACGGGCCTCCTCGTAGCGCACCTCGAGACCCGAGGCCTGGAGCAGCGGCACCAGCGACCGATTCTCGTAGATCAGGCTTTCAAACACGCCGCAGGAGACGAAGAGCTTCTCGGCCGGCCGTCCGGGTTTCTCGCGAAAGGCATTGATGAATCGCACTATCGGATCGAAGGCCGGTCCTCGCGCGTGGCGCTCGCCGAGATCGCTGAAAGCGAACGATCCGGACTGCAGGAGGAGGCGACCGAATCGGCCCGGGTAGTGCCAGGCCGTCGACAGGCTGGCGACGGCGCCGAAGCTCGCCCCCATCAAAGCGCGAGCGGCAGGCGATGGGTCAATCAGGTACTCGGATTCGACCGCCGGCACCAGGTCCTCGACCACGAACCGAGCGTGCTTGCGACTCGCCGCGTACTCGCGCAGCCGCCGTGGCGAGTCCGTCAGGGCGACCAGCAACGGCGGGATCTCCAGCCGGAAGATGAGGTTGTCGAGGACGGTTTGTAGCCCGGCGTAGCGTACGTAGTCGCCGCCGTCGTGTACCACCAGAAGCGGGTAGCGGCGGGTGGGACGAAACCTCGGGGGGACGTAGATCCGCAGCTCGCGAGAGCCGCCAAAGGCGGCGC
>JAOTUP010000169.1 GCA_029863825.1 Acidobacteriota bacterium
CGCGCCTTTGGGCTCCCCTCTCTCTGTCAGGAGTGCAAAGCTGGGTTCGAATACACTTTGAGGCTCGAATCGGTGCGCGCGACTCCGGTCGTGACGGCAACGCCATGTCCTGCCGGCCCATCGCTCCGGCGCCATCGGGCAAAGGTGCCCACCGGTTGACGGGCACAAAGCCGTGTCGGGCGACCGAATGGAAGCGGTCGGCCTCCCCTCACCTCGAGCCGCCGCCCGAGATGCTGTGCGAGGATGATCGGGAAAGCGAGGACGCGGGAGGGCAACCGATGCATGATGGTCCCAACCCCTGGTACACGGACGGTCTTCGATTCTCGTGCACCCGGTGCGGCCACTGCTGCCGCGTCGAGGGCCATGTCTGGGTGGGCGCTCGTGAGATTCGGGCGATTGCCCGGTTCCTCGGGCTTACCCGTGACGACTTCGGACGCCGTTTCCTGAGACGCATCGGTCGCCGGCTGAGCCTGGTCGAGGAGCCCAATCACGACTGCGTCTTCTGGGACGAGGAGTGCACGATCTACCCAGTGCGCCCCCGGCAATGCCGGACCTTTCCCTTCTGGGGCAAGAGCCTCGCGAGCTCCGAAGCCTGGCGGTCGACCGCAATCGACTGCGAGGGCATCGATACCGGCCGGCTCTACTCTCTGCCGGAGATCGATGCGCTGCGCGCCGGACGAGGCGAGACTGCGGACGCTCCGGCCGGGGCGCAGAGTCCTCGCCCGCAGGGCGGCTAGCTCTTATGCTCTCTTCGTGTTCTTCGCCCGCTCGTCGGTCTCACGCTCATGGCGCCGCCTGCCCAGCCACTGATTGATGGCGGAGTCGCGGGAAAGGAAACGGATCACCGGTTTGCGGCGAGAACCCATCTCGCTGCGAAGCGCCAGCAGCGCGCGGTTACTCGAATCGATCTTGAGACCCCGGCGAACAGCCGTCACCGCATGCCGACGGTCGCCGACGAGAAGATAGAGCCGAGCCAGGTTGAGGTAGTTCTCTGATTCGTACTTGCCGACCCGAAGCGCATGCTTGCACAACGCCAGTCCGTCTCGGCGCTCGCCTTCGAGTCGTGCCGCCGCGTAGCCCAAATACGAGTAGTAGACGCTGGGAAATCGCGCACCTTTCTGATCTTTGCGTGCCGCCTTGCGCAGCAAGGCAAGCCCGGTCTCCCAGTCTCCTTCGCGGCAATGCAGGATGCCTCTGTCGACAACGACGGTCAGGTCGATAGTTTGCGTGTCCATCGACAAGAGATGCTTCGAATCGGTCATCTTGAGAAAGTGTACACCGTCGATGACGGACACACTACCGGCCTGGAGCCGTCGTCACGCCACCGTCGAAGGAATACGGAATTCTATCCCTGTTGTTATGCTCTGCTCGAGGCACGGCTCCCCCGGGGAGCTCGAAAGAGGAGGCGGCGACAGTGAACGCCAGCATTCAAGGACCGCTTTTGGCCCTGCTTGTCGCAGGGCTCCTAACGGCTGCCATCATCGTCGTTTTTCGACCAGTCCGCGGCTATCTCTGGCGCTGGCTCCGCGCGCGCAGAGCCAGCGAGCGCGTGCTGATCGAGGACGCGCTGAAGCATCTCTTCGACTGCGAATACAAGGGCCTCACCGCCAATCTGCAGAGCGTCGCCGGTGCGTTGGCCATCTCGGGCAATCAAACCGCCGAGATTCTTCATCGTCTCGAAGAGCGCGAGCTCGTCGGTGGCGCCGCCGGCGGCTATCGGCTCACTGACGCGGGCCGGCGCTACGCGCTTCGCGTCGTCCGCATTCACCGACTGTGGGAAAAGTACCTCTCCGATCACACGGGTCTCGAGCCCGAAGCCTGGCACCGGGAGGCCGAGTTCCGCGAGCATCAAACGAGCCTCGAGGAAGCTGACGCCCTGTCGGCGCGGATGGGCCATCCGCGCTACGACCCGCATGGTGATCCGATTCCCACCGCCGGCGGTGACATCGTCCCGCCACAGGGCACACCGGTCAATGAGCTGCCGCTCGGCGAGCTGGCGGAGATCGTCCACGTCGAAGACGAGCCGGCCGCGATCTACGCTCAACTGGTCGCCGAAGGTTTGCATCCGGGGATGCGCATCCGCGTTCTGGAGTGCTCTCCGCAGCGCATCCGCTTCGAGGCGGACGCCGAGGAGCACGTCCTCGCCCCGGTCTTCGCCGCCAACCTCTCGGCTCGGCTCCTGCCCCGGGAGGAGGACATGCCAGGTCCCTTCGAGCGGCTCTCGAGTCTGGCGATCGACGAGCACGCAACCGTCGTCGGCCTGTCGCCCCAACTGCGCGGACCCGAGCGACGACGCATGCTCGATCTCGGCCTCATCCCCGGCACTGTCGTCGCAGCCGAGCTCAGGAGCCCGTCGGGTGATCCCACCGGCTATCGGATTCGCGGCGCCGTCATCGCCCTCAGACGCGAGCAGGCGGACCAGGTCCGCATCGAGCGCACAGCCGGAACGACGGAGGCGCTCGTCTCGTGAGCCATTCACCGGCCGATTGCGCGACCTGCCCGGCGCACCACTTACCGAACCTCGTCAAGCTCGGTGTCGACATGGAGAACTACGACTACGTCGTGGCGCTCGCGGGCAACCCGAATACCGGCAAGAGCACCGTCTTCAATGCCATGACCGGCCTGCGGCAGCACACCGGTAACTGGCCGGGCAAGACCGTGGCCCGCGCCGAAGGCGGTTTCTCCGCCGCAGACGATCGCTACAAGCTGGTGGATCTTCCCGGAACCTACTCGCTGCTCTCGGCCAGTCTCGACGAAGAGATCGCCCGTGACTTCATTCTCTTCGGCAGACCGGACGTCACCGTCATCGTCGTCGACGCCACGCGCCTCGAGCGCAACCTGAATCTGGTGCTCCAGGTGCTGGAGATCACCGATCGCGTCGTCGTCTGCCTGAACTTGATGGACGAAGCTCGGCGCAAGGGCCTGACCATCGACGAGCGTCGGTTGGCGCGCGACCTCGGGGTTCCCGTAGTGGCCACCGCCGCGCGCTACGGAGAAGGGCTCGACGAGCTGCTGGCCGCGATCCGCGATGTCGCCACCGGTGAGACCGTCTGCAAGCCATACCGCGTGGGCGGCCGCTCGCCGGCCCTCAAGAAAGCGGTCGGTCAGTTGTCGAAAGAGATTCGCTCTCTCTACCCGGATCTGTCGAACGATCAGTGGGTCGCATTGCGACTCCTGGACGGCGATCCGAAGATCGTCGAGGCAGTCGAAAGCGGCGCCCTGGGCGAATTGCAGGACGGCGTCGACATACTGGATGTCGAGTCCGCTGCTGGAGAGCCTTCCACCCCGCTGGACTCGACATCCCGACACCCGGTCCTCGCCGAGGCTCAGCGGCTTCGCTGGCAGGTGGGCAAGGACTTTCATCAGAAGCTCATGGAGTCGATCTACGCCGAGGCGGCGCGAGTCGCCGACCGCGCCGTCACGCGCGGCGGCGCGACACCACGCTTCGACTGGGACCGCACACTGGATCGTCTGGTGACCAGCCGCACCTTCGGCTTCCCGTTGATGCTGTTGATGCTCACCGCGGTCTTCTGGATCACCATCGCCGGCGCCAACGTGCCGTCGTCGATGCTGGCAACACTCCTCATCGACACCGTGCATCCACTGCTCAAGAGCGGTGCTGCCGCGATCGCGCTTCCCTGGTGGCTCGACGGCTTGCTCATCGACGGCATGTATCTGGCCACCGCCTGGGTCGTTGCGGTCATGCTGCCACCGATGGCGATCTTCTTCCCGCTCTTCACCCTGCTCGAGGACTTCGGCTATCTGCCGCGCGTCGCCTTCAACCTGGACCGTGCCTTCAAGCGCGTCGGCGCCCACGGCAAGCAGGCGCTGACCATGAGCATGGGTTGGGGCTGCAACGCCGCGGCGATCGTCTCGACTCGCATCATCGACTCGCCGCGCGAGCGCCTGATCGCCATCATCACCAACAACTTTGCCCTGTGTAACGGCCGCTGGCCGACGCAGATCTTGATTGCGTCGATCTTTATCGGCGCTTTGGCGCCGGCTCACCTGGCGGGACTTCTCTCAGCGCTGTCGGTCGTCGGCATCGCGGTTTTGGGCGTGGTGCTGACATTTGCCACCTCGTGGCTCCTGTCGCGCACCATCCTGCGCGGCGAAGTCTCGATCTTCGATCTCGAGCTGCCGCCATACCGTCCGCCGAGGATCCTGCGCACGCTCTACAACTCGGTGATCGATCGCACGCTGATCGTGCTGTGGCGCGCGGTGATCTTTGCGCTGCCCGCCGGCGCCGCGATCTGGCTGCTCGCCAACATCACCGTCGGCGATCAAAGCCTTGCCCAGTGGGTCATCCACGGCCTCGAGCCGTTCGGTTTCTTTCTCGGGCTCTCCGGCGTGATCCTGCTTGCCTACATCATCGCCATCCCCGCCAACGAGATCGTCATCCCGACGATTCTGATGCTGACCGTCCTGGTGCTCGGCGTCGACAGCATCGGCGCCGGGACCGGAGTGATGTTCGAGCTCGACTCGCAGGCGGCGACCGCCGACCTGCTGCGGGCCGGCGGTTGGACGCTCCTGATGGCCGTCAATCTCATGCTCTTCAGCCTCATCCACAATCCCTGCTCGACGACCATCTACACCATCTGGAAAGAGACCCGGAGCGCCAAATGGACCACGATCTCGGCGCTCCTGCCGGTGGCCATGGGCTTTGCCGTCTGCTTCGTCGTCGCCCAGGTGTGGCGTCTGGTGGTTGCTCTCTAGAGAGCTGGCCGCAACGTCGCACTAGTCCGCGCCGCGCGCCCCGCCGAGCCGCCGCGAGCTGTAATCAGGGGAGCTTCACGAATCGAGCGCGCGAACGAGCCGCTCGACGGCCGCCTGGAGCTCGGTGACCTGCTCCTCGAGCGCTGCGACCCGCTCGCC
This sequence comes from Acidobacteriota bacterium, assembly GCA_029863825.1. GTDB lineage: Bacteria > Acidobacteriota > Thermoanaerobaculia > Multivoradales > JAHEKO01 > JAOTUP01. The sequence continues at coordinate 4,876 of JAOTUP010000169.1, forward strand.
GAGGGCTTGGCGATCCGCGGTGTGTGCGTCACGGTCCGGAGCCTCCGGCCTGATGGTGGCAGCCGGCGCCTGCGGCGCGGACTCCGCGGCTGATCCGCCGAGCCGCTGCGCCCAGCGGTTTTCCTTTTGACCCGGCTGCCGTGACAGCTCGACCACCAGATCCCTCTCTTCGGTGGCCATGCGGACCAATGCCGCCTCGATCTCGGCGAGGCTCGTAAACGCGTGCAGGCGATGGCTCCGCGAGCGCAGCTCGCCGACGGTCTGCGGACCACGCAGCATGAGCACGGTCAGGAGCGCTTTTTCCTCCGGATCGAGCTCCAGCCGCCGACTGATCGACTGGCTCCAGCGCTGGGCGCGCGCGCCGTCGCTGCGCCACACCAGGGTCTCTGTGCGCAGCGCCTCGAGCTCGTCCCAGACCTCTCCTTCGGCGAGTGAGGTTACCGGGTCGCGATTGCTCTTCTGATTGCAGGCGGCGAGCAGTGCATTGACCGTCAACGGGTAGTGGTCGGGGGTCGCTTGCTCTTTCTCGAGAAGGGCTCCGAGAATTCGCACCTGGGTCGGGTTCAGATCATCGATTGTCCGCATG
>JAOTUP010000170.1 GCA_029863825.1 Acidobacteriota bacterium
GCCCCAGTTCGCTGCCCGTGCAATCGCGCGCGCGCCGCCTCGGGTGGATACGAGCCTCGAAGAGGATCTCGGCGCGGAGGTAGTTTCCGAGCCCGGCCACGAAGCCCTGATCGAGCAGAAGCGCACCGAGCTGGCGGCCACAGAACCGTGTTTCGCTCAGGCGGGCGACCAGATCGTCCACGGTGGGCGCCTGTGACAAAACGTCCGGGCCAAGCCGGCTCAGAAACGGGTGGCTGCGCTCAGCGTCCTTGTCGAGCACCTCGATCTCCGATGCCGAATACAGCAGGGCCCGGCGGTTGCCGGCCTCGATCGCGAAGCGCAGCTGTCGGCCAGTCTTTGGCAAACGACTACTCGGCATCACATACCAGCGGCCGTACAGCTGGTTGTGTGAGTAGACGCTCAAGCCGCCCTCGAACCGCGTCAGCATCCCTTTTCCTCGGGTCGTGATCTCGTCGACCCTCTGACCGGTGAGCTCGCCCTCGAAGGGCTTCAGGCGATCGAAGGCAAAGAAGACCTCGTGGGCGATCTTCCCCTCGATCGCCGCCGCCACGCGGTCGGCGGCTCGTCGGATTTCTGGGCCCTCAGGCATCGAGTTCTCCACACCAGCTCTGGTGCCGAGTGGCCATGCTAGTGCAATCGGTGCGGGCGTGTCTCGTCGAGCGCGCCGCGTGTTCGTAGCCAAGCTCGAAGATCGGGATATGTCCTCATGAGACCGAGCGAACGACTTGGGAGGACCCACACTTGACAAGAATCTTGGCCGCTCTGGCCTGCCTGGTCGCCTGTCGAAGCAACTTCAGAGGGTTGGGCTCCGCGGCGGGGGTCCGTCACGAAATGCGGCCAGACACGAAGACGCGCGTGATCTAGCCCCCAGTCCTGCGCTCAACCAAAGGACAAGGTTCAATCAGCAAGCTCTTCCAGGCCGCGGATTGCCTCGGCAGGCTGCTGATACCAGGGGTCTTTGCCACACGACAGAAGCAACAGGACAGCAACCAGCTCCATCGGCTCTTCTCCACCACGATCCGCTGCAGCTGGGAAACCGGTGACTGGAATGGGCGGGCGGATGGGAGGGACTTCCTGTCACCGGTTTCCTACGCCGCCGGCGTCGGCTACACCATCGCCCACCGCCACCAGCTCTGGTGGTCCCCGCGTGATCCGGACCAGCAGCCGCTCTGGAACTCCGTCGTCGTCCTGAGCGCCGAGTTCTACGACGAGCTCGTCGCCCACGCCGTGCCGATCGACCTCCGCGCCCTCAAGGCGCTCGCTGACTATGGGCGGCTCAGGGATTTCAAGAGGAGGTTCCTTCGATCATTCGGCGGCATCGGATCCGAGTTTAAGAAGCATCTCTCCTCTCGTACAATGGTTGTGCCGTGAGTTTTCAGACTTTCCCTCTCGTCGCAATGCTCTGCGCCCTCCAGAGCCTGATGCCGAGTCCCGGCCTCGCGCTCACCGTTGCCTCGCTGAAAGAGCTTTTCTCGCCAAAGGTATTGACGTGGCTCGGAATCGCCTTCTGCCTTTCGCAGTCGGCGATGTTCTCGGGGCTCAACCTCGGCTTCTTCTCAGTCGGCCGGCTACGCCTCGAAGCGGAAGCGGAAAGCGGGAGTAAAGCGGCGAAGAAAGTCCTGCGCTTGCGCGAGGACGCGAACTTCCTCTTGTGCACGATCCTCTGGGGCAACGTCAGCGTCAACGTGCTTCTCGCTCTCCTCAGCGATTCGATCATGGCGGGGTTGGGCGCCTTCGCCTTCAGCACCGTCGGGATCACCCTGTTCGGGGAGATCTTTCCGCAGGCCTATTTCTCTCGGCACGGAATCCGCGTCGGAGCCCTCCTGGCGCCAGTGATTCGTTTCTACCAGGTGGTTCTGTTCCTCGTCGCCAAGCCGACTGCGATCGTGCTGGACGCGTGGGTCGGCCCGGAAGGTCCTACCTTCTTGCGCGAGCGCGACATGGAGATCGTTCTCCAGAGACACATTCGCGAAGCCGACTCGGAGATCGGAGCCACTGAAGGACAGGGCGCGCTGAACTTCTTGGACCTCGACGACCGGATCATCGCAGCGGAGGGCGCCGAAATCGCTCCAGAAACGGTGTTTTCCTTCGCGGCAAGACTCGACCTTCCGATCATCCCCGGCCCTGGCGAGCCGGGCGGCGACGAGTTCGTCAAGGCGATTGAAGAAACTCACCTCAAGTGGGCCGTCATCACGGACGAGACCGACGATCCGAAACTGGTTCTGGAAACCGATCGCTATCTGCGCGAGGTGTTGGCCGGACGGGCTGACGTCGACGTCTACGCCTACTGCCATCGGCCGATCGTGGTCACCGATCCGACGGTGACTCTCGACCACGTTCTCGACCAGTTCGTCGTCGAGGCCGAACACGGCGAAGACCGGGTTGTCGATCGCGATGTCGTTCTCTACTGGACCGATGACGCGCGGCGCATTGTCACGGGAGCCGATGTACTCGGTCGTCTCCTTCAGGGCATCGCCAGGCGCGCCACTCCCCTCTCCGACAAGGGCGCCGGCCCCGCGAACTCCGAGGCGGGCGCACCGGCGCGAAGATAGCAGGCGGAGGTCCTCACCGCACGGGACCCGGGCCAGGCGCGAATCGCATGACAATGTAGCCGAGAAGACCGCAGACGAAGGAGCCGCTGAGCACTCCGACGCGCACGGCCGAGGCATACTCGGGTCCATCGAAAGCAAGCGTACCGATGAACAAACTCATCGTGAATCCGACTCCCGCAAGAAGCGAGGCACCGTAGACCTGCGCCCAGGAGGCCTCGGCCGGCCGCCGCGCAATACCGGTGACGACGGCCAGCCAAGTCAGGAGGAAGACCCCCGCTTGCTTGCCGACGATCAGCCCGGCCGCGATGCCGAGAGACAAAGGCGCGAACAGGTCTCCCAGCGTCAGCCCGGCGAGCGAGACACCCGCGTTTGCAAACGCGAAAATTGGCATGACCAGGAAGGCGACCCAGGGGTGGAGCGCGTGCTCCATGCACTCCAACGGTGAGTCTTCCTCGCCGCCAGTTCGGAGTGGAATCGCCAGCGCCATGACGACTCCGGCCAGCGTGGCATGCACGCCCGACTTGAGCACGCACACCCAAAGGGCGATGCCGAGTAGCACATAGGGTGTGTATCGAACGACTCCTTGCCGGTTCAGGACGAAGAGGCCGACTGCGAAGAGGGCGGCCAGTCCGAGAGAGGTCATCGAGAGCTGGGAGGTGTAAAAGATCGCAATGATCACGATGGCGCCCAGGTCATCGATGATCGCCAACGCGGTCAAGAAAACCTTGATCGAGAGGGGGACGCGCGGGCCCGCGAGCTTCAGAATGCCGAGCGCGAACGCGATATCAGTGGCCGCTGGGATGGCCCAGCCCCGGAGGTTGTCCGGCATATCCTGATTCACGGCTAGAAACACGAGCGCCGGCGCTACCATGCCACCTACGGCGGCCAGGACCGGCAAAGCCGCCGTTGCGCGACTCGAGAGCTCTCCCTTGAGGATCTCGCGCTTGATCTCGAGGCCGACGAGCAGAAAAAACACCGCCATCAGACCGTCGTTGATCCACAGAAGCAGTGGCTTGTCGAGCTTCAGAGCCCCGATCTGCACCGACATTGGGACCTCGAGCAAGCCGTCATAGAGCCAGGCGAGCGGCGAGTTGTCCAAGAGCAGTGCGAGGACCGCCGCGCCAATCAGCAGCAGTCCGCTGGCCGACTCCAAGCGCAGGAATCGGCTGATCATTGACTTCATTTTCGATCTCCTTCGTTTCCGCCGACCGATCCGCCTATGAGCGGCGCGATCCTAACTCATGGGCCTTCTGCGGCCTCCGGCTGCTCTAGAAGGAGTAAGTAAGTGCCACAAAACCCGCTAGCACTGTTTCCCCCTCGACGATCGGGCTTCTCCGTATATTCGAGTCGAGGACCTCACCCGTCACGCTGAGGAATGCTCGCAAATCCTCCGTCAGCTCGGCGATGCTGGCAATACCCAGGCCAAGCGTGGTCGTGGCCCCCGGAGCATATGCCGGTCTGTCGGGTCCGGAAGCCTCCTCCGGAACGCCGAACTCATGATTGCTTATTTTGCCGCTTGTCCATGACAGAGAGAGCTCTGGTGAGAATCGGACGATTCCGGCTTGAAAACCTCGGGACAGTGCCAGCTCGGCGATACCTCCTCCGATCCGATCCAGCGCGTCATGTCGATAAGCGGCTTCCAGCTCGAGGCCTCTCGGCAGATCGAACTCGAGACCCAGACCGAGCAGCAATGTACTCTCCCGATCGCCGAGATCGGCAAGAACCGGACTGTCGTCTGCCTCGTAGCTCCCGAATGCGGTAATGAAGCGCTCAGAGCCTGTCGAGCCGTGTCGCTCCCCGCGAGACCAAGGTTGCTTTCGGGTCCGAGCCACTGAAGACGGTCGCCGATGTAAGCGATCGTCGGGATCAACTGGTAGACGGACTGAGTCGAGCCGAGATAGGGGCTGCTGCGACCGATGGCGCCGAGGCCGACGCCGATCTGGCCACGCTCACCGAGCACGCGGAAAAGCTCGATGTCGATCGAGGTGTTTCCGTCTATCCGGAAGCTGGCGCGGTCGAAGCTGGGTGGCCCTTTGGGTCGGTAGTTGTTCGAAAGGCCGATCGACTCGCGTGGAATGCCGATGAAGTTGCGGTCCAGGACTCCGTTCCCGTTCTGGTCGACGTAGACCAGAACAGCGATCTCCTCGGCCTCGACGTTTCGAAGGACATACTCGCCGTCGCTCCGTGCCGAAAGCACTATTTCGCGCGCTGGGTCACGGAAGCGACCGAAGGCATCGGGATCGTCGTAGATCTGGAAGACGAGCGTGCCATCAGGCGGCGCACCACGGAGAGCAACGTCGAGGTCGGCGGCCTCGCTGAGGGAGGGAACAGCCAGCGCGAGGAGCCCTGAAGTGAGGAGGCAGCTGATCGAGCGACTCCAGCCCGGTGCGAAGACCTTGCGCATCATCTTGGAAGTACCATGACAAACCGTTCAGTAACTCGAGTCTGCGACCGCACAGAACAACCGCGTCTCCGGTGAGAGCAAGATTGCCCCCATCTCGATTGGCGATCCCTCACATGAGAGCACGTCGTCAGAGAATCCTCGTCGATGCCAAATAGGTGATGCCACTGATGCCGGCGCACAATGCCATGCCCCAGATCATGTCGACCACCACCAAACGCAGCGGGAACCCTTCGAGAGTCGCGAGGTTGGTGAGGTCGTAGGCAGCGTACGTGACGAGCCCGAAGAGTGCGCCGAGAAGCAGAGCTTGGGCCAGGCTCTCGCGCTCCATCGCCGGCCACACCACCAGCACGACGATGCCGAGAACAAAGACGACGTAGAACGCCACGGCCGCAGCCCAGTTGACGTCGCCTCGCATGAGGTGCCCGAGCTCGGACCGGTAGAACGAGCGCGCTATGACGCCGAGCCAGAGGAGATCGATCACCAGGAAGCT
>JAOTUP010000171.1 GCA_029863825.1 Acidobacteriota bacterium
GCCCGCGTCTTCGACCTCGTCTACAACGGCCTCGTGACCAAGGACACAAGTGGCAGGTTCGTGCCGGATCTCGCATCGTCCTGGGAGGTCTTGGACGGTGGCCGCCGCTATCGGTTCCATCTCAGACCGAATGTGTCATTCCACGACGGAAGTTCGCTGACTGCGGCGGACGTGGTGTGGACTTTCTCCTCCATCCTGGACGGCAACGTCATCACTCCAAAACGCGGCAGCTTCCCGCAGTTCACGACAGTCGAAGCCGTCGACGAGCTGACAATCGACTTTCACCTTTTGGAACCATACGGTGCCCTGGTCGCCAATCTGACGAGCTTCCTCGGCATTGTTCCCGCCGGCCGGTCAACGGAAGCGATGAACCGCCTGCCGATGGGAACCGGTCCCTTCAGGTTCCTTCACCGCACGCCAGACACACTGACTCTCGAAGCCTTTGACGGCTATCGCGACGGGCGACCGAAGCTCGACCGTGTGGTCCTCAAAGAAGTGCCGGATGCAACAGTGCGAGCACTCGAGCTCCGCAAAGGCTCCGCCGACCTCGCGGTCAACGCACTGCCCCCGGACATGGTCATGGCATTCCGGCGCAACGAGGCGTTTCGCGTCGTCGAGGATCCTGGTTCCAACTACAGCTACATCGGTCTCAACCTGGAAGATCCTGTTCTGAGCAGCCGCGATGTTCGTCGAGCTCTGGCGTCTGGACTTGACCGCGAACTGCTGATTCGAAGTCTATGGCGTGGACTCGCCGTCAAGACAGAGACGCTCCTCCCTCCCGGCCACTGGGCACGCCACGACGAACTGCCGTCGATCACCTTCGACCCCGATCACTCGAAGCACCTGCTCGACGGGGCAGGATTCCCGGACCCGGACGGTGACGGTCCGGACACTCGATTCTCTTTGGTCTATAAGACGTCGACCGACGAGACGGCGCTGCTCCAGGCGCAGATCATCCAATCGATGCTGGCCGAGATCGGTGTCGACATCGAGATCAGGTCGCACGAATTCGCCACCTTCTACAACGACATCAAGAAAGGCAACTTCCAGCTCTTCAGTCTCACTTGGACCGGCATTGCCGATCCAGACGTCTACAGCCTGATTCTCCATTCGCAGAGAATACCTCCGGCGGGAAGCAACCGCGGCAGATACCGCAACTCCGAATTCGACAGACTGGTCGACGCCGGAGCCAGAGAGGTCGACCAGGACTCGCGTCGCGCTCAGTACCTGCGCGCGCAGGAGATCGTGGCCGAAGATCTCCCCTACATCAGTCTATTCATCAAGGCCAACGTCGCTGTGCTACCGGCCGGACTCGCCGGCTATCGCAACTATCCGGGAGGCGAGTTCTTCAGTCTGAAAGAAGTCCACTGGATCGACGGGTAGGCTTACACGTCCACAGCGAACCAGCTCGCGGCGGCCACAAGAGTCAGGCGAAAGACTCGACGGCCTCGCTCTCGTCGTCGAAGACTTCGAAGACGGTCAACAGCTGTGTGATCTGAAGAATGTCCTCCACTTTCGGGGGCAGGCGCAGCAGCTTCAGCTTGCCACCGCGGTTGGTAACCGTGGTGTAGGCCGATACCAGCTCGCCGATCCCCGACGAGTCGATCGTCGAGACTTCATGCAGATCGATCAGGATGTCCCTGGATCCGGCTTCCAGCGCCTCGCGCACCGAATCTCTCAGGGCGACATCCCCCATACCGATAGTGATCTTTCCCTTTGGCTCCAGCACTGTGATCCCCGCCTGGTGACGAGCTGTGATCTTCATTCTCTTTCTTCCTCCTCGCTGACGCGCTCTCCCGCCTCCTGCAGGCGTTTTCGCAATGTCACGATGGTACCGCCGTCAGCGCCAAAAGTGTAGTCGATCTCGTCCATGAATCGGTGCATAAGGAGTAACCCGCGTCCGCCGGAGCGCATCAGGTTCTCCCCCGACAAGGGGTCGCGAACGCTCTGCAGATCGAAACCTGCACCCTCATCCGCCACCTTCACAGTCACCTCGTCGCCTTCGACTCCAACATCGACGACAACGCGCTTCTCGGGATCTTCTCCATTCCCGTGGTGGATCGCGTTTGCCACTGCCTCTCGCGCGGCCATCGCGATCTCGTAGGCCGAAGACAGCGCCATCTGCAGCCCTGCCAGAGTTTCTTCAACGACCAGATGCGCCAACTCCACGTTGTCGATCCGACTGCCGATGGACAGCTGCGCTCGCGAACCCATGACGCTAGAAGCGGTAGCTTACCACTCAATGCGGCGTCAGAAGAAGGGTGGCCGCCAGCGGCAGCCTTCCGTCGTCGAGATGCTCGAGAGCCCACGGAATCATGATGGTCAGTTGGATCGCATCGAAGGTGGCGTGCGCGGATATCGCCGCCCAGACGCTCTGACGCCAAAGCACCAGAGCGCCGAAGATCAACGACAGGAGGGCGACGCCGAGCAGCATGAAAGGCTGTTCATAGCTCAGATGGGCGAGTACAAACAGGACCGTCGACAAGAGAACGCCTGCACGCGGCTGCAGGAAGCCGCGGAAGAAGACCTCCTCGGCGAACCCAGCGGAGACACTCACCCCGAGGCGCAGAAGCAAAGGCAAACCTGCGAGCCAGGGAACCAACGGCGGCGCGCTTTCGGGGAGAAGATCACGACCTCCGAGAGCCCAGAGCCCAAGACCCGTCAGCACCATGGTGGTGATTACGGCCATCCAGGCCACCAGTCCTGCTACCACACCGATTCCCAGCTCCACGTCGACTCTCCTCGCACGCAGACCGAACTGATGTCGCGGGCCCGTGCCGCTCCCGCCCGCGCCAAACCCGAGCAAGAACCAGGAGCCTACCGCCGCCAGCAGCAAGCCGTGCAAGAGAAAGAGCTGCGGTGCCTTGATGCCGGTGGGATCAAAAACGCTCTCGACACCGAGAGAACCGAGAGGTGCGAAAACGCCCAGCCACAGAGCGCCGGCCACGACCAGGAGCGCTGTCGCTCGCCGGAGCGCCGCCGCGGAGAGTGCACCGGGCGAGTCGGAAACGCGAAACCCCGGCGGGAGGAGCCCGCGACGAGCGCACAGGTGATCAACTAGGAAAGCCGTAAGAACCGCCAGGACGGGAGGTCCGGCAGTCCGGAGCAAGGCGCCCATTGGAGCTACTTTCTCCGCTTCCGCCGCACCGCTTCGATCACCCGTCTGCCACCGGTCAGCCTTTGAATACGCCGATTCCTGTCGCGCAATGCATCGATGTCCGCCAGATCGGGCTGTTGGCTCCGAACATCCCGCAATTGCTTATCTATCTCGAAGAAGAGCTGATCCATTTGTACTGCTGTGAGTCGCTGCAGCGTTCGCTCGGTCACCAGCAGGAATCCACTGCCGATGTCCTTGGCCATGGCCCATGCGCTGCCCCCAGGAAAACTGCCCATTTGGACGCATGATACTCCAAGTCCCATGCTATGCTCGACGGCGTTCGGTCGTCGCCCACGTCGTCGTCATCCACGTAAACGACCGCCTCGATCCCCATTTGCCCTTCAGATGCCCGGGAGGTCCATCTTGAGCCGATTCGCTGGCGTCGACTACATCGACCTGGATTCACTTCTCTCGGACGACGAGCGCTTGGCGCGTGAAACGGTTCGCCAGTTCGTCGACCGACGCGTCAAGCCGATCATCGAGGAATGCCATCGCGAAGCACGATTTCCCATCGAGCTCGTTCCAAGAATCGCCGATCTAAACCTGCTCGGCGCCACCATGGACGACTACGGTCTTCCAGGCCTCAGCAACGTCGCGTACGGACTCGTCATGCAGGAGCTGGAGCGGGGCGATTCGGGGTTGAGAAGCTTCGTCTCGGTTCAGAGCGCGCTCGTCATGTACCCCATTTACACTTTCGGCTCGCAGGAGCAGCGCGACCGGTGGATCCCGGCCCTCGCGTCTGGCGAAGCCCTCGGCTGCTTCGGTCTCACCGAGCCCGACTTCGGATCCAACCCGGGAGGAATGAGAACGACGGCAAAGAAAGTCGGCAGCGAATGGGTGCTCAATGGTGCCAAGCAGTGGATCACCAACGGTACGCTGGCCGATGTCGCCGTTGTATGGGCGCGCACCGACGACGGGGTGCGCGGTTTTCTCGTCGAAAAGGGAACACCTGGCTTCACTTCTTCCGACCAGCACGGCAAATTCTCGCTTCGCGCATCGGTCACCTCAGAGCTCGGCTTTTCCGACTGTCGGATTCCCGACGGCGCCCTTCTCCCGAAGACCGAGGGTCTGAAGAACGCCCTCATGTGTCTGAATCAAGCGCGGTACGGCATCGCCTGGGGTGGACTCGGCGTCGCTATGGACTGCTTTCAAACGGCGCTCGCCTACTCGCTCGAGCGCAAGCAATTCGACGACCAGCCAATCGCTTCGCACCAATTGGTGCAGGACAAACTCGTATGGATGGCCAGTGAGATCACCAAGGGGCAGCTCTTGGCGCTGCAGCTGGGGCGCCTGAAAGATCGAGGCAAGCTCCGCCACCAGCAGGTGTCTATGGGAAAGCGAAACAACGTCTGGGTCGCCCGCGAGTGTGCGAAGCTGGCGCGGGACATCCTCGGAGCCGCAGGAATCGTTGATGACTATCCAGTCATCCGACACATGCTCAATATCGAATCGGTCTTCACATACGAAGGTACGCACGATGTCCACGGCCTCATCATCGGCGAGTGGCTGACGGGCATTGCGGCTTTCAATCCGCCCGCCAGATCGAGCGTCAGCAACTCGGTCGAGGAGAGACTATGAGTTCTCTGGGAGCCGCATTGGGACAGGGACTGATTCGGGTCACTGAAGAGGCAGCCGTTGCCGCTGCCCACACGATGGGTCTCGACGATCGCGAAGAATCCGACCGCGTCGCGGTGGAGGCCATGCGGCGCGAGCTCGGCAAGTTGGCTATGCGCGGGAGAATCGTCATCGGGGAGGGCGAGCGCGACGAGGCGCCGATGCTCTATGTCGGTGAGGAGATAGGTGCATTCTCAGCGAGCGACCCGCGGTCTCTCGAAATCGACTTTGCCGTCGACCCTCTCGAAGGCACGAATCTCTGTGCCACCGGGGCCGCTGGCGCGATCGCGGTCCTCGCAGCGTCGGAGCGTGGGGGCCTGCTGCACGCCCCCGATATCTATATGGACAAGATCGTCGTTGGCCCCACCGCGCGCAAAGCAACGATCCATCTCGACGCACCAGTGGCCGAGAATCTGCGCAATATCGCCGACGCCTACCTACGCGAGGTGAGCGATCTCACCGTCGTCGTCCTCGACCGCGATCGTCATCGACAACTCATCGCCGATATTCGCAAGGCGGGCGCCCGTATCCGTCTCATCGGCGATGGCGATCTCTCGGCAGGCATCGCCGCTGCCGTCCGTGGTACCGGCGTCCATGCCGTCATGGGGATTGGCGGGGCGCCGGAAGGCGTCATCACTGGCGCCGCCATGCGCTGCCTGGGAGGCGAGAT
>JAOTUP010000172.1 GCA_029863825.1 Acidobacteriota bacterium
CCTGGCCGCCGCATTGCCCACCGCGTACTTCGTCGAGTCTCGCGCCGATGCTCGGCGCCTCGCCAGACTCCATCCAGGTATCGCGTTCATCAGCCGTGATCGTTTGTGGGCGGAGGGAGGCGTGCTCCATATCCAGGGCGAAGCAGCCCGACCAGGAGCGTTGGCGCGCGAGCACGAACTTGCCGAAGTCCGCCGGTCACTGCCGCCGCTCGAAGACGAGGTCAACGCCCTCGATGAACGGATTGAAAGCTCGATCAGCCGCGAAAGCGATCTGCGCGGCAAGCGCGAGGACATTCTCCTTGACCTTATCGACAGGAAGAAAGAACTGGCCGTCGCCGAAGCGCGAAAGGAAGACCTGGCGACCCGGCACCATCGGCTGTCGGTGGAGCGCAATACGCTCGAGACCGAAAAGATGGAGATCGACGGCACACTCACTCTGCTGGCCGATCGATCCTCAGACCTCGAGAGCGAGCTCACGCGGGCTAGCGAGTCTCACGCCCGCCTCGAGGCCGAGCTCGACAGGACACAAAAGGAAGTCGATGCGGTGCGCCAGCAAAGGGAGACGACTCGCACCTCGGGCGTGAGTCGGCGGGGCAGGCTGGATCTCATCGATCACCGACTCGCATCACATCTAGAGGAAGTCTCGCGAACCGAGCGAGCAATCGCCGACGCCGAGCACGAGATTGCCTCGTGGAGTGAAGAGAAACAGCGACTAGAGGCGCGACGCGAGGAGATCCGCAGAGCGATAGGCGAGGCCGATGCCGAGCTGCAGCAGGCCCTAGAGAATCGCGAATCGGCGCAGCAGGATGCACTCGCTCATCAGCGAACCGTAGACGAGGAAAGAGAGAAGCTGAAAGCGCTGGAAAAACGGATCGAGGCCGCTCGCGCGGAGCGCGACGAGTTTCGCGAATCGATCTCCGCACTCCGCGTTGAAGAAGCGTCACTGAAACAGGATGCGGAACACCTTGGCGAACAGCACCGTGAGCATTTCGCGCAACCGCTCCCCGAGCACCCTGCGACGGCACTTCCGGATCTGCCTGAAAAGGAAGCCGATCTGGCGCGACTCAAGGACAGACTGGACCGCACCGGACCGGTCAATCTCCTGGCGGCGGAAGAGTTCAGCGAGCAGGAGCAGAGGCTGACGTTCCTCGTCGAGCAGCGGACCGACGTGGCGACCTCTGTCGACAGCCTGCGCCAAACGATCCGCGAGATCAACGAAACGTCGACTGAGCGTTTCATGAAGACCTTCCTGGAAGTCAACGAAGGCTTCGGTCGCACCTTTGTCGAGCTGTTTCGCGGCGGCCAGGCCGAGATGCGACTGATGGACGAGGACGACGAGCTGGAAAGCGGCATTGAAATCGTCGCCCGTCCTCCCGGCAAGCGGCTCCAGAACATCATGCTCCTCTCAGGCGGCGAGAAAGCACTGACCGCCATTGCACTTCTCTTTGCCCTTTTTCGCACCAAGCCGTCTCCGTTCTGCATTCTCGACGAGGTCGACGCGCCGCTGGATGATGTCAATACCCTGCGCTTCGTCGAGATGCTCAAGCAGATGTCCTCGGAGACTCAGTTCGTCGTCATCACGCACAACAAGCTGACGATGGAAGCGATGTCACGACTCTACGGCGTCACCATGCAGGAGCGGGGCGTGTCCCGGCTCGTCGCCGTCGACTTCGACGACCTGCATCCCGAAAACGCCGCAGCCACGGCCTGAGCCTCCTCAGCGCTTGAATCGATCCCCGGATCGGCCACAGCCGAGCCGTAGCGCACTTCCCCTGCCGCGGCCAGCACTCACCCTCCTCGGCCCGCGATCGGCTTCCACCTCGCAGCCGCGGCGGCGGTGCAATGCCGTAGTATCTGCCCGAGAATGTCCACCGCGAGGTCTCGACCAGCATGTTTGCCATCCTGAAACATACTCTGGCCAACTGGCTCGGGCATCGTATGCCCCGACATGCGGCGGCGCTCGCTTTCTTCACTCTTTTTGCTCTCGCCCCAATTGTTCTTGCCACCGTTTTTGCCGCCGGTCGATTTCTCGGTGAGGAGTACGTGCGCTCGGAGGCGCTCGACATCGTGCGCGAGTTCATCGGCCCGGCGGCGGCGCAGACTCTGCAGCAGATCTTCTCCAACTGGCAACCACCAACTCTCGAGTGGGGTCCCGGCCTGGTGGCTCTGGGAGCACTCGTGTTCGCCGCCACGGCTTTCTTCGTGCAGCTGCACGACTCTCTCAACATCATCTGGCACGTCGAGTCCGAGCGCTCGGCCGTCGCGTTTACGCTGTACCGCAGGCTCCTCTCCTTCGCCATGGTGCTGATATCTGGAGTAGTGCTCCTGGCGCTGTTTGCCGTCAACGCCGCCCTGACGACGTTTCATCGACTTCTGACCGAGCGTTTTGACGTCCCGGTCGACCTCTTCGAGTACTTGAATCTGGGTGCGTCGCTTGCGATCACCGCCGTGCTGTTGGCAGCGCTCTTTCACTTCGTGCCCGACGCCCGCGTGAGATGGCGGGATGCCGTTATCGGCGGCTCCATGACGGCTGTCCTCTTTGTCGCCGGGAAGTGGCTCATGGGCCGCTATCTTCGAGTAGCGAATCTCGCCTCAGCCTATGGCGCCGCCGGCTCACTGGTCGTCACCCTGATCTGGGTGTACTACTGCTCGCTGATCATTCTTCTCGGCGCTGAGTTCACCTATGCCTATTCCGAGCGCCGGCGAACGACGCGCGAGCGCAGACGCCCCTGAACGCGGACCGGGCACGAGGCACGGCGGTCGCCGGCATGAGACATGCGGCAGTAGTGCACCGTTGACGGCGAGCTGCGATGTCGCCGTCAGTCCGCCGAGCGCTCGGCCATCTTCGACAGCCGCTTCCACAGCGCCGCCGGCACCGGCATCACGGACAGGCGCGACATGCGCACGAGTGCAAAGTCGGCAAAGGCCGGGTCCGCCTTGACCTCTTTCAATGTAACGGGCCGGTGCAGCCGCCTGAGCGGCGCGATGTCGAAGACGACGAACCGATCATCGTCGAGATTTGGGTCCGGATACGGATCCGAGACGACGTCGGCGACAGCCACTGCCGCCTTCTCCTTGCCACTGTGGTAGATGAGGGCCTGATCGCCCTTTCGCACCTGCCGCATATGTTTGAGCGCCAGGTTGTTCTTGACGCCGTCCCAGACCGTCCGACCCTCGCGCTCGAGGTCGTCGTATCCGTAGTCGTGCGCCGGTTCCGTCTTCAAGAGCCAATACGCCATGGCGAGATCCTAGCAGGCCTCGAAACCAGCTCCAGCGCAGAGTGCAGGGCTCTCTGCAAGCGGGCGCAGCAGCAGGAACCCGGTGACCGCCGGGCGCGCTGCGGTCACCTGCTCGCCGTTCAGCCCAGCTCGGCCGTCGGCAGAAATCGAGGCGCACGCCGCGCTGTCGTCAACTGCTCGAACGCATAGGCGAAGCGCAACAGAGTCGGCTCGCTCCATGCCGGTCCGAAAAACGAGAGACCGACGGGAAGTCCATGAATGAAACCCGCCGGAACGGTGATGTTCGGGTACCCCGACACCGCAGCGGCCCGCGAGCTGCCGCCGCCGAAGTGGTCTCCGTTGACCAGGTCGGTCACCCACGCCGGACCACCCGATGGACCGATGATGGCGTCGAGCGAATGCGTCGCGATCGCTAAATCGATGCCCTCGTCGCGCGTCAGCCGCAGACAGGTCGCCCGGGCATCGAGGTACTCGGTGTCCGTGAGCGACCCCTTCTCCTGTGCCTGGTGGAAGATCTCTTGCTCGAAATACGGCATCTCCTCGGCGCGATGCGACTCGTTGAACGCGATGAGATCGGCAAGCGTGCGCACCGTCGTGTCCGCGCCCCGTGCCCGCAAGTACGTCTCGAGATCGGTTTTGAACTCGTAGAGCAGCACCTCGTACTCCGGCTCCCCTGCATCGCGAACGCCCGGCAGCTCGACATCGTCGATCACCTCCGCGCCCGCCGACCGCATGGCCGCCACCGACTCCTCGAGCACCGCGTCCACCTTCTCGTGAAAGCCGAAGCGCTCGCGCCAGATGCCGATGCGAGCGCCGGCGAGACCTGCCGGGTCCAGGTACTCCGTATAGTCGGCATGTGCGTGGGCGGCGCTGCCCTTGGTGCCGGCATCCGTCGGGTCCTCTGCCGCCATGACGCCGAGCAGAATCGCCGCGTCCCGCACCGTTCGGGCCATCGGGCCGGCGGTGTCCTGGCTGTGGGCGATCGGCACGATGCCGGAGCGACTGACGAGACCGACCGTCGGCTTGATCCCGACGACGCCGTTGGCATTGGATGGACAGATGACCGACCCGTCGGTCTCGGTGCCGATGGCAAGAGCCGCGAGACTCGCCGAGACCGCCGCTCCGGACCCCGAGCTGGAACCACACGGATTGCGATCGAGCGCAAACGGGTTCCTGGTTTGCCCCAATACGCCACTCCAGCCGCTGGATGAGCGCTCTGAGCGAAAATTGGCCCATTCCGAGAGGTTGGCCTTGGCGAGGATTACCGCTCCGGCTCGCCGTAGGCGCGACACCACGAAGGCATCGGCGAGGGCAACCGTCCCGGCCAGCGCCAGGGACCCGGCGGTGGTCGCCATGCCGTCGGCCGTATCGATATTGTCCTTGATGACTATCGGGATACCGTGCAGCGGGCCACGGCTCGTGCCGCCTCGCCTCTCTTCGTCCAGCCGATCGGCGATCTCCAGCGCCCCCGGGTTGGTCTGAATGATCGAGTTCAATCTCGGGCCGCTGCGGTCGACTGCCTCGATGCGCTCGAGATAGAGCTCGGTGAGGCGGCGAGCGCTCCAGCGCCCCGATGCCATCCCCTGCTGCAGCTCGTCGACCGTAACCTCCCCGAGCTCGAAAGGAGGCGGCTCCGCGCCCGCAACCTTCTCCTCCGAAGCACTTTCAGGCGGCGGTGTGCACGCCAGGCCGGCCGAGGCGGCCGCTCCAACCGCACCCAGCTTGAACAAGGTCCTGCGATCCAGATCTCGGCTCATTTTTCGGGCTCCCGGAGTTGAGGATGAATTGAGAAAACTATTGACAGACTACCATTCTCGGGATTAGCGTTTTGCTGTTCATCCACTCAGGAGCCATCGTTGACGTCTTCGTTTTCCACAGCCTTCAGGGGACCGACGAACGTTCGCACTCACGCCAACAATCCAAGGAGTGTCAGGAGAAGATGACCACGCAGGTGTTCGTCGCCAACATCAACTTCCAGTCCACCGAGCAGGAACTGGCCGAGTACTTCAGTCGCGCCGGCAGGGTCCGCGCCGTGCGTATCCCCAAGGATCGGGAGACCGGTCGCCCGCGGGGCTTTGCTTTCGTCACCTTCGAAACCGAAGAACAGGCGCGGCAAGCCGTGTGGAGCTGCGACGGCGAGAGCCTGGGGAGCCGACGCCTCAAGGTGCGACTCGCGGAGGAGCAGCG
>JAOTUP010000173.1 GCA_029863825.1 Acidobacteriota bacterium
ACCGGCGATGCCGATGAGAGCGCCCCTATCGGCGCAAGGTTGCCTACGACATCACGCCGGAAGAGGGACAAGACCTCATTGTCTCTGGTATTGAAAACAGAGGCGGCAGCGGGGATCGCGTCGTCGTTGCGACAGCGCATCCCCACGGCGGTGGCACCGCGCCGATTCCCGTCTGGCCACGACGGGCGAGCACATACAAACAGCCATGGCCTGCCCTGATGCAGATCTTCCCGAGTCGCAAGACAGCTGCAGGCTGTAGACTTCAAACTCGGTGGCCTCACGCCGCGCGCCTATCGTTCGCCGCAAATCTCTGAGGAGGTACATGATGTCTCAGCCCGATTTCCTGATTTGCATGAATTGCGAGTCCCCGTGCTACATCTTCGAATGGAAAAACGGTGAGCCAACGGAAGTTTTCTGCGAGGCGTGCGGCAACGAAGACCCAGATGATTTTGCGACATCGGAAGACCTAGATGCGATGACCGAGGCCTAGTCACCGGCTCTGCGGCAAGAGCCGCGTTGCGCCGGAGGTTGCGACCCGGGTGTCGTGAGCCTACTGCCGATGCGCGCTTGACAAGGCGCCACGCGCCACGGGAAGAGTGACCTGGATCCGGGTGCCGACGCCAGGAGTACTCTGGAACGTCACTCTCCCACCGTGATTCTCGGCAATCCGCCTGACCACGGCGAGGCCCAGGCCGGTCCCGCCCTTGCGCGTCGAATAGAAGATCTCGAAGACCTTTTCCTCGTCTCCAGCCATGATCCCGTCGCCGTTGTCCAGGACTTCGAGCAGCACGTTGCCGGCCTCCCTGCGTGCGATCAATCGAACCACACCGGGGCGGTCGATCTCCTGAGTCGCGGCCAGGGCATTCTGCACGAGATTCAGAATGAGCTGGGTCATCTGCTCGTCGTCGACCTCGACAACCGCCCCCGCAGAGCGATCTTCCACCGTCAACTCGACGCCGCGTCCGTCGGCTTCGCCGGCTACCAGATCCCGGCAACGATACAGCAGGGAAGCTGCGGTGATCGCGCTGAGCTCTAGTGGCCTCGGCTTGGCGTACTGCAAGAAATCGGTGACCAGCCGCTCGAGTCGACCGATTTCGGAACGCGTTATCGAAAGCAACCTTCCGGTCGAGCCGCCCCGAGAGCGCCCGCCGATTTCCTCTTCGAGCATCTGCATGTTCAGGTTGAGTGAGTTGAGCGGATTGCGAATTTCGTGCGCCAGGCCCGAGGCAAGCGTGCCGATGTAGGCCATGCGCTCACTCTCCAGCGCCTTCTTCTCCATTCTGAGACCACGACGCCACAACCACCAGATCGTCAAGTAGGCGAGCACGAGAATGAGAACGGTCAGGGCGCCGATCAGCGTCGTCTGGCGAATCAGCTCTCCGCGCAACACCTCGATGCGTCGTCCCATCTCCTCTTCGCTAATGCCGATGTGGAGAAAGCCGAAGTCTCCAATCGGAACCTCCAGATCGTATGTTTCCTCGCGCGTGATGATCTGGGTATCTACATTGGCGGGAATCTCCCGTTCCTCGAGCGGCATCAACCCCGGATCCGCCATTGGTAGTTCCGCATCCAGTCTGCTCTTGAAGACAAGCGTCCCTTCGCGGTCCCGGATCTCGACGTGCTGCACGATGTCCCGACGACTCAAGATCTCGTCGATATACGTTTGCATCTCCCGCTCCACCGTCACGACGGTGTAGAGATCTTCCTGATCTTCCGTCAACCTGCCGCTCAATTGATCGGCGAGACCCTGCGCTTCCACCCGGGTCTCCAGCAAGACGGTCTCGATCTCCCGCCGCGAAAGCGATCGAAAAATCAACCAGCCGAGGAGCCCGAGATCGAAGAGAACAAAGAGACCCAGCAAGAGCGAGGCAACGAGCAAGCGTCTTGGGCGGGTCCGTCGGTCCTGTTGCATTTGCGGCGGCAGGATACCACCGCCATGCGAATGCCAAAGGCAGCCGTCGACCTCTCGAGAGCACCGCTGTGCCACGGTTGCAGCCATGGAGGCAGCGCACGACTCCGTGACCGCTTCCGTGCACCCAGTGCCCGAAATCGACCATTCGATCAAGGATCATCCACATACGGTGTGAGCCCTCAGCGGCACCGTTCGACTCCCGCTCTTCGGCACGTGGTTTGCTCGTCAGGGTGCCAGTCGGAGGAAGCCACCGTGACCCGCAAGCATGCCTTCATCCCGCTAGCACTCGTGATTCTGGCCTGCTCTGCGCCCGGGAGGCATTCATCGAGCTCGCGGTCGTCGATCGTCGTCGGCACTGCAGTCGATATGACTGGCGTCAATCAGCTCGTCGGCTCGCACACGAGATTCAGCCAGGACGTGATCGACCTGCTGTTCCTCAGGCTCTTTCTGGAACAGCCTGATTTCGCCGATCACCCGCCGACCTTCTTGCCCCAGCTGGTCAAAGACCATAGCTGGTCGGACGACAATCTCTCGCTACGAATCGAGCTCCGCGACGATGTGCTGTGGAGCGACGGCGTTCCGCTGACCGCCGAAGACGTGGCATGGACATTCAAGGCTCAGACAGACCCTGACGTCGCCTGGGGCTACTCCCACAGCAAAAGAGCCGTCAATCGCGTCGAGGCTCGCGGCCCACAGACCGTCGTCTTCCACTTCACGAGCGTCTATCCCTCCCGGCTTGCCGACATCAACGAGGGCGTCGTGTTGCCGAAGCACGCCTGGGGCCGTTTACCCTTCGACCGCTGGCGCGGAAACGCCGATTGGTTCAGGCGCCATCTCGTTGTCAATGGGCCCTACGATCTCGCGACATGGGAACCGCACCACGAAATAGTGCTCGAGCGAAATCCTCGCTATTTTCGCCGTCAGCGTCCAAAGCTCGATCACGTCGTCTTTCGCGTCATACCCCACTCCGCGCACCGATTTCGTCAGCTCCTATCCGGCGAGATCGATTTCGTCGAGCAGATTCGCGCCGCGGACCAAGGGCGGCTGGAAGCCTCGAACAACGCTCGACCCATCTCCTATTGGCATCGCCAGTACACGCATATCGTCTGGAATGCGTGCCAGGAACCCTTCTCCGATCCTCGCGTACGCCTCGCGCTGACACTCGGAATCGACCGCCACCACCTCGTCGAATCTCTCTTCGGAAACGCCGCTCGAATCGGCATCACACCAGTACCTCAAAGCGTCTGGGCCTTCGACACCGAGATCCTTCCCTGGCCCCACAGTCCGGCACGAGCGCGCCGACTCCTCGCCGACGCGGGTTGGGTCGACAGCGACGACGATGGCGTGCTCGATAAACAGGGTCGTCCGCTCAGCTTCGAGCTGTCAACCAACTCGGACAACCAGGTGCGACTCGACGCGGCGATGATGATTCAAAGCCAGCTAGCGGAGATTGGCGTCGATGCACGAGTCCTCGGTCTCGAATTCAACACGCTCGTCGACCGCAATATCGAACACGACTTCGATGCGACCATCGGCGCCTGGGGCATCGACACGACGCTCGACCTGCGGTACGCCTTTCACAGCTCTTCCAGAGACTCAGGGTACAACTACGGCTGCTTCTCCGACCCCGAAGTCGACAGACTCATAGGCGAGATCCGACGGCAGCCGACCTTCGAACTCGCCCGACCTCTGTTGCACGACCTGCAACGCATCATCCACGAGCAGCAGCCATATACGTTTCTCTGGGAGCCGAGGCGCACAGACGGAGCGGCGATTCGCCTGCGAGGCCTCGCGCCGAATCTCCTCAGCGCCTATTACAACCTGGAGGAGTGGTGGGTAGAAAGCGAGGGGATCTAGTCTGGAGCGCTGCACTCTGGCCGATTCCATCATGCGCCGCGCAGCATCCTCGGTGCTGGTGATCTGGCTTGTCCTCAGCGTCACGTTCTTCCTCATCCGGGCCGCGCCGGGAGGTCCCTCCGCGCTCCTGGAAGATGAACACGTGGCACCCGGAGACCAGCGAGACGTGATCGCCTCTCTGGGTCTCGATCACGGATGGGCGACGCAGTATGTTCACTGGTTGACGGCCGCCCTTCGTGGTCGGATGGGAACGTCCTTTACCTATGGCAAACCGGTCGAAAGGGTGCTCGCCTCACACCTTCCGGCAAGCCTGCTTCTAGGATCGAGTGCTCTCCTCTTCGGCTTCGGTCTCGGCATTTTGCTGGCACTTTCCATCGCTCCCTACGCCGCGTCGGTTCTCGACCGCGTTACCGGATTCGTCAGCCTGGTGGTCTACTCGCTACCCCATTTCTGGCTCGGCATGATGGCTATCTTGTTGCTGAGCTATGCGTTCCCGCTGCTCCCGGCAGGCCATATGCACTCGGCCGCAAGTCCAGGGAGCGCCGATGGCATCAACGCTCTTGCCAGCACTCTCGACCGGCTTCGACACCTGGCGCTCCCGACAGTCGTGCTCGGCGCTCCTCTTGCCGCTGCGGTGTTCCGCCTGTTGCGAAGCAGCATGATCGAGGCACTCTCCAGTGACTACATTCGCACGGCGCGCTCGAAAGGAATCCCGCGGCAGCGCGTCCTCACTATCCATGCCTGCTACAGCGCCCTGCCTTCCGTCATCCAGCTTCTGGGGCTGTCCTTGCCGGTCTTCCTGAGCGGTTTGCTGGTCACTGAAGTGGTTTTCTCCTGGCCGGGACTCGGTCGCCTGACGCATACGGCGATGCTGTCGCGGGATTACCCTCTTGCTCTCGGCGCGACCACATTCACTTCGGTCTTGGTGGTTCTCGGCAGTCTCGTGGCCGACGTCCTGCACGCTTCGATCGATCCGCGACTCCGCACCCCTTTCGACGCCGAATGACACGGCTTTCCTCGTCGAGCGTCGTCGTGCCGCTGACTGTCGTCGCCCTCTCAGCGATTGCGGCACCGCTTCTGACCCCGCATCACCCGAATCGCCAGTTCGACACCACCGTGGCGCGTCACCTGCCTCCAGGATCTCAGCGGTGGGAACTGACCTCCACGAGCGGTCGCGGAGTTCTCGCAGAAAAGGTCGCGCGAGCCGACGGCTCGATCGCTTTCAGGCGACAGGGGCGGGATCTTGTCGTCGGCGGTGGAGCAGGCACCGGCCCGAGCGAGTCTCCGCGCTGCCGTTTCTTTCCCCTCGGCACTGACCGCCTGGGACGCGACTGCTGGTCGCGCATTCTCTATGGTGGCCGCATCTCGCTTCTCGTAGGCCTGCTGGCAACCGCGATATCTACCCTCCTGGGCGTCACCGTTGGCGCCGTCGCCGGCTACTCTTCGGGCATAACAGATACCCTGTCGATGCGAGCTCTCGACGCACTCATGGCCTTTCCGCAACTCTTCGTAATTCTCCTCCTGAGGTCGATCTTCGACGGTGGTGTCGCCTTTCTTGTGCTGTTTCTCGGCCTCACCGGCTGGATGCCGATGGCTCGCATCGTTCGCGCCGAGATTCGATCGCTCGCCGTTGCCGAGTTCATCACAGCGGCCCGA
>JAOTUP010000174.1 GCA_029863825.1 Acidobacteriota bacterium
GGCTCGACAAAGCTGAAGCCCGCCTGATCGGCACGATAACGATTCCACTTCACGGAAAGCTCATGGCCGTCCGCCAAGCGGCGACCAAAATACGCCGACAGACTGTCGTCCTCGATGCCGCTGTCGCCAACCTGCGGGCCCTCGCTCAGTCGAATCTCGCCGAAAGTCCCAGAGGCCGCCTCGTAGTCATCGGCGTCGCGAGAGGACAGCCCGAGCCGGAAGGAACTGTTGTCGAACCTCCCCTCGAGGGAGCCATTGACGCGCACCGCATCTCCAGCACTTCCGTATCGTGCACCCACATCTCCGCCGACTGCAGAGCCCTGCCGGTACGCAGGTACGCGGGTAATCAGGTTGAGTACGCCGCCAATCGCGTCACTCCCGTAGAGAACCGAGGCAGGTCCGCGGACGACCTCCATCGACTGCACGCTGTCCATGTCCACGAGGCCGGGAATCTCGCCGAAATCGGTCTGCCGGCGCGCATTGTTCATGCGCAGGCCGTTCTCCAGGAACAGCACTCGCAGACCGCGCTGGCCGCGGATCACCGGCCGCGCCTGATTCGGGCCCACGCCGTTGACATCGACACCCGGCTCGTCGCGGAGAAGATCGGCAGGATTGTCCGGCATCCGCTCTTCGATCTCTTCTATGCCGAGCACGGTCACCGGCGTCGAGACCTCGAATGCATCCACCGAGCTCCCGGTCGCGGTGACCGTCGTCGCGGCAAAGAACGAGGTCATCTCGCCGTCCTTTTCCTTCCTTGCTTCGTTGTCTCCGGCGGCAGTCGCTTCTTCAGTCTCCGCAACGCCGTTCTCTTCTTCCTGGGCCGCTGCCGCCAACGGGATGACGGCGAGACCGAGAAGCACGATTGATATCCACACTTTATTCATGAAAGTTCTCCCGACGACACTTCAGCGCGAAGTGTCCCGACAGTAGGTAGTGAGCGGGACTGCCGGCCCGCAATGTTGAGCCGATAACCGGCAAAAATAATGAGGAGACCGAGAAGCTCGGTCACATAGAGGACTTCGACGAATCCGGCGCGGGTCATCGCGCCGCCAATTCCAGGCAGCAAAGCGCCTACCGCGATCAGGATATTGCCGAGGTATCGATTCTGAAGCGCCTCAGTGCGGCGAAATCGCCAGGCGGACACGAGGGCACCGCCCACGAGGAACGCCACCGAGTACAAATTGATGAACGGGCTGATCAATCGAACCCAACGCCACTCGATCACACGACCGGAAAGACGATGCGCCTCTGATAAGCCGATATCCAATGGCGTCAAGAAGACGAACACCGACGCCACGGCGATCACTGCACTTACGATCAGCGCCGAGCGGTGAGCGAAGCGCCGGTTCATGAGGAAGTAGATCGAGCCCTGAGCGAGGGGATAGCCACCGAGGAATGCTCCTGCTACGTACCACAGGCGGAAGACCACGGGCTGCCATCCGAAAATGCTGGTGAACGCCTCGGTGAAGGTACCCAGGCCGTATGTCGCCATGCCGATGCCCCACCAAAGCAAGTGGAGGCCTCTCCCCTTGCTTTGCCAGCGGCTGAACAACTCGTAGCAAAAATAGACGGCGCAGACTGTCGTCACCGCCGGCAGCAACAAAACCATCTCGTGTAGCTGTTCCATTTCCTCGCCTCCGTACACCTCGTCTCCCGCCACGCAGTGCAAACATGGTTCGCACCGCTCGATTGCCGTCGCCCCGCTCCCACCACGGCTCTCGTGGCGGGCCTGGCAACGGCTCGCAATGACTGGTTATCCCAGTGCGGTGTCAGCCCGGCGGCGCTCGGGGTCCGGACGACGAGAGGAGATCGGGACAGGGAACACGCTTCGGCACTGCGCCGGCAGCAAGCAGCCACCGCAGAGGCGGCCTCCACGGCGGTCTCGAGCGGGAGATGCCGCCGACCGTCTGCAGGAGAGCGAACCCGACCAAAACGCCCAGCGGCGCCAGGACCAGTAGGTTCCTGTCGACCGGCAGTCCCGGTGAATCGCCGTCGCCGGGAACGGCGGCCAAGGCGTGCAGAATGAGAACCAGAAGCCACAGCGTCAGCGCGCCTCGGCCTCTGAAGAGAGATGCATTGCTGCGGTGGAGTCGGAGCAAGCCCAGCAGGAGAATCAGGCCGATCGCCCACTCCGCGGCGACTCCGGGATCGAGCACGCTTCCATCGGCAACCCGTCCCCAGAGCAACTGGAGATGGAAGAGAGTCAGCAGAACCGACAGACCACCGATGATGACGCGCATCAGGCGAGCGGGTCTCGTAGCGGCCAGATTCATGATGAATCGCCACTCCGTTCCTTGCCACCGCCCTCGACCGCGCTCTCCTGCCCGACCGCGGCAGCGCCCTCGAGCGCCTGCTTGATGGTTCCGGCCGTGAGATTGGCCGTCCGGGCAAAGCCGGCGACGAGCCGCCCATTCTCTACGACCAGCTCGATGAGCCGGAAGTCGGCGAGCGAGAAGGTCACACGGCCGGTGGGCAGTTGCTCCAGATACGTGCTCCGAGCGGCCGCGTAGTCGTCACTCGCCGGCGCCAGAACGCGGACTGTTCCAGTCAAAGTCAGGCGGGAAATCTGGAATGGGTCGTCGTCCGGCGCGTCGGCAGCCTGAATCAGCGCGCTGAAGCGCGCCCCGTCGTTGAGGCCCCGACTATGGCGAGCAAGGCTCGAAGCATGTATCAAGAGAGACGCCGTGTCGGCCCGCACGGCGAAAGGCAATTGGCTGACGAAGGGCTCCCCGTCGATGAGCAGCGACAGCGCCAGCACCCGTCGCCGGACGAGAAGATTCCTCACGAGATCAAGATCCGCCACATCCATCTTGTTGTACCTTGCCTCCGAGCGCGCTGCGCCGACTCCGGCGCCTCCCTGCGACCCGGATTCCCTTGCGCGTGAGTTTACCTCACCCTCGCACCCATCTGTATTGTAACTCAAACGACCACCTCCCCCCCCACCCACCTGCGCACACCGATACCTGCCCGCAGGGGTGGGGCACGACGCTCGGCCGGGCCAGGCGACCGCCACACTCGAGCGCGGCCCGCATCTTCCAGGATGCCCACTCACGAGCCATCACGAGGGCTCGAAGCAACCCGCTCTCCCCGCCCCCACCACCGCTCGCCGTCAACGCAACTGCACGCGGGCCGCGAGGGGCATCCCTCCTTGGCATCGGACCAGACCACCTCGATCTGTGTCTGAATGGCACCCTTCGAAATCGGACACGGGGCCTCACTCGAGGGCACATGCGCTTATACTCCGCTTTCGACAGCCAGCAGGAGACGTCTCTATGAGTTGGATCACCGACCCCGAGGCATGGATCGCGCTTATTACGCTCACCAGTCTCGAGATTGTCCTCGGAATCGACAACATCATCTTCATCTCGATCCTCACCGGCAAGCTTCCCGCCCATCAGCGCCCCAAGGGCAGGACCATCGGCCTCGCTCTGGCGATGATCATGCGCATTCTGCTACTTCTCTCAATTGCATGGATCATCCGTCTGACACAGCCGCTGTTCTCGGTTTTTGGCCACGACATCTCGGGCCGCGATCTCATTCTCATCGCCGGCGGCCTGTTTCTTCTCGCCAAGAGCACACATGAAATCCACAACAAGCTCGAAGGTGAATCAGGATCCAAGTCCGAGCGCATCGCAACGTCGTTTCATGCCGTTCTCATCCAGATCATGCTGCTCGATATCGTCTTTTCTCTCGACTCTGTGATCACAGCCGTAGGCATGGTCAACGAGATCGCGATCATGGTCCTGGCTGTCGTCATCGCGGTGGCCTTCATGATGTTCTTCGCCAAGTCGATCGGCGACTTCGTCGAGGGCCACCCGACCATCAAGATCCTCGCTTTGAGCTTTCTGCTGCTCATCGGCACTGCTCTCATCGCCGACGGTCTGGGGCTCCACATTCCCAAGGGCTACATCTACTTCGCGATGGGATTCTCTGTATTCGTCGAAATGCTCAATCTGAGAATGCGGCGGCGCCGGCGAGCGCCGGTCAGGCTCCGCGAACCTTTCGTTGACGATGGAAAAGCCGAAACCTCGTGAAGACGCCAACCGGCGCCCTCATCGGCGACACGCTGACCGGCGCTGCCGACACTTGTCGGCTACGTCATGCAGTAGATGGCCGTCGCGACCGTCAGCACGACGGCGGGCTCAACTCTCTGCAACCGACTCCGTCGGCCCTCTCTTCGACGCGGTAAAGACGCGATTGCGGCCGCTCTGTTTGGCCCGGTAGAGCGCTTCGTCGGCGGCCTGCACAAGATCCACACTGCGCTTGCCGTCCGTCGGATACGTAGCAACGCCGCCGCTGATCGTCAATCGACCCAGAGGCTGGGTTTCGCCATTGGGAAAGTCGTGCTGTTCGACCACCTGGCGCAGCTTCTGGGCCGCCACCAGCGCTTCGCTCTCGCCGCGCCCGGCGAGAATGAGCATGAACTCCTCGCCACCGAAGCGGCCGAAGATATCGTCCGTACGGATGTAATCCGACAGCAGCATCGTAAGGGTCCGTAGAACATCGTCTCCCGCCAGATGCCCGTTGCTGTCGTTGTAGTTCTTGAAGTGATCGATATCGAACAGGAACACCGAGATGGGCTCGCGGCGGCGCTCGGCGTCGAACAGGAGCTCACCGAGCTTGAAGTTCAGTACCCGCTTGTTGAAGATGCCGGTCAGGGAGTCGACGTCGGCCGCCGACTTCACCCGCAGGAAAGCCGACACGCTGTGCAAGGTCAGGCTGCCCACATGCGTGACAAGACGCAGAATCTCTTTGGCCTGACCGGGCATTTGGTGAATCCCGGATAGAGCAACCAAACCGAAGGTCCGCTCTTCGAGGGCCAGAGGAGCCACCAACTCGGGTGTAAAGTCCGGCATGCTCGTCGCAGCGAGCTGAGGCGACCGCTGCCTTTCGCTCTCGATGTCGGCACGATCCATGATCCGCTGGGTCTGCGCCACGAATCCGAGCTCTCCCTCGGTCAAGGGCACTCGGATACCTGGTGTAATGCGGTCGCCGTCGGGGAACACTGCCGCCACCACCAAAGCTTCTTCCCCGCCTGTTTGACTCCGCAGAATGACCACCGCGCGTTCGGCGCGAAACACCTGGGCGAGAGTTCTTACAAGCACTTTCGGAACGTCCCGATATCGCTTCTGACTGCTCAGCTCACGAGTAAGACCGGGAAACTCGCGGACGAAGCGGGTCATGAACTGCTGTTCCGCCTCCACACGTCGCAACCGCCTCGTAACGCTCCGCAGGTCGTTTTCTTTCTGCTGGACCCTGCGCTCGACGGCGCGCCGGTCGATCAGCCACCAGATCGCGACCGCGCCGGCCAGCACAACTGCCGCCAGCGCCACGATCGCGAGGATCGTTACAGCGGACGACGGAGAGTCAGTGAAACTTCCAATCATGACGGAAACTCAAGTATTCTGGCACATCCAGATG
>JAOTUP010000175.1 GCA_029863825.1 Acidobacteriota bacterium
ATACGGACCGCCTCAAGGACGCGAGCGACCAGTTCTATTTGAAGAACGCCGATGAGATGTACGCGCTGTTCCCGGACGATGGGCAGGCGATCGAAAACACCCTCGGTATCGCCGAGCGATGCCAGTTCGACATCTCCATGGGTGACTTTCACCTTCCTGAGTTTCCGGTCCCCGATGGCTATTCGCTGGATTCCTTTTTGGTTCAGATGGCCACCAGGGGTCTCGACGAGCGGCTTGCCGAGCTCAGGGAGAGAGGTGCCGAGATTCTCACCAAGTTCTCTCCCGAACTCTACCGTCAACGCTTGCAGAGTGAGATCGACATCATTCAGCGGATGGGCTTTGCCGGCTACTTCCTCATCGTCTGGGACTTCATACGACACGCGCGAGAGCATCGAATTCCCGTAGGACCCGGTCGCGGGTCCGCTGCCGGGTCTCTCGTCGCCTTTGCACTCCGCATCACTGACATCGATCCCTTGCAGTACGGGCTCTTGTTCGAACGCTTTCTCAACCCTGAGCGCGTCAGCCTGCCAGATATCGATATCGACTTTTGTATGCGGCGCCGAGGCGAGGTCATCCAGTACGTCAGTGAGAAGTATGGGCGCGGACACGTGGCTCAGATCATCACCTTCGGCACATTGGCTGCCAAGGCAGTGGTGCGAGACGTCGGGCGTGTCATGGGGTTGCCGTACTCGAAGGTCGACAGGATCGCCAAGTTGCTGCCGGACATGACCCGATCCCTGAGGCAGGCGGCCGTCGAGATAGAGCCCTTGTCGAAGGAGGTTGCAGCAGATCCCGAGGTTGCGCGTATCGTCGAGGTCGGCTCCAGGCTCGAGGGGCTGACGCGCCATGCATCTCTTCATGCCGCCGGCGTCGTGATCACGCCTCGACCGACTCAAGAGCTCGTGCCGCTCTACAAGACCAGCAAGGGCGAGGTCGTTACTCAATGGGACAAGGATGTCATCGAGGAGCTCGGGCTTCTCAAGATGGACTTCCTGGGTCTGCGCACCTTGACGGTGATCGACGACACGCTGGAAGCGCTGAAGCGGGGTGGCATCGATTTGGATCTCGACCGAATACGACTCGACGACGAGGCGGTGTTCCGCCTGTTTTGCGATGGCCGGACGAGCGGCATCTTCCAGTTCGAATCGCGTGGTATGACGGATCTCTTGCAGCGAGCGAAGCCGTCGAAGTTCGAGGATCTGGCTGCGTTCAACGCCCTTTACCGCCCCGGGGCCTTGACGGTGGGAATGGTGGAGGAGTACATCCAACGCAAGCTCGGCAAGAGAAGAGTCAAGTATGTTCTTCCCGAGACCAGGCCGATTCTCGAGGAAACGTATGGAGTCGTCGCCTACCAGGAACAGGTCATGCAGCTGGCGGTCGAAGTGGCGGGATTCAGCATGGGCGAAGCCGACGTGTTGCGCAAAGCGATGGGCAAGAAGCAGCCGGAGGTCATGGCCAAGCAGCACCAGAAGTTCATCGAAGGAGCGGTGGCGAGAGGTGTCGCGAAACGTAAGGCCCAGGAGCTGTGGGAGTACATCGAGCCTTTTGCGGGCTATGGCTTCAATAAGAGCCACAGCGTCGCGTACGCCATGTTGGCGTACAAGACGGCGTTTCTGAAGGCGCATTATCCGGTGGCCTTCATGTCGGCAATGCTGACGTCGGAGATGTCCTCAAGGGACAATGTTGCCAAATACATCTCGGAGTGCCGACAGATGGGCATCCCGGTGCTTCCACCAGACGTCAACGAAAGTAGCTGGACCTTCACTGTCGTCGAAGACACGATCCGATTTGGACTGGGGGCGGTCAAAGGTCTCGGCTCGTCCGCCGTGGAGGCGATTCTCGAAGCCCGCCAGAGGGCCGGTCGGTTCGTTGACTTCACGCAGTTTGCTCGCGAAGTCGACCTCAAGGCGGTGAATCACAGGGCGTTCGAGTGCCTCATAAAGTCTGGGAGCTTCGACAGCTTTGGGAGTCATCGGCGTGCGCTTCTGAGCTCTCTCGACCCCATCCTCGAGTTTGCTCAAAGACAACGGCGTGCCGCGGAGGAAGGCCAGGGGAGTCTGTTTTCATCAGAGACGATGCCTCAGCCGGGGCCAGACACGTCGCTACCTGAATGGGAAGACAGGGAGCGTCTCAGCTACGAGAAAGAAGTTCTGGGTTTCTACCTCACAGGCAATCCTCTGGCCGAATACAGCGAGGCGCTGGAACGGCAGGCGACGCATTCGACTGCAGGTCTCGCAGACGGTGCGGAGGGGACGATCGTCGTTGGCGGCGTTGTCACCCGCATGCGGCAAGTCAAGATCAGAGGTGGAAGAAACGCTGGACGGATGATGGGACGGTTTGTCCTCGAAGACATTCAGGGTTCGGTCTCTGTGACTTTATTTGCAGATCAACTACAAAAATTTGCCAGCATTCTCGAGAACGAAGCTGTGGTCCTTGTCCGGGGTACGCTTCGCGAGCGAGGATCTGACAAGGAGTTGGCAGCAGAGGAGATTGTAGCTCTCGAGGACGTCGAGAAGAAGTCACCCGAGTTCGTTGAGCTGGTGATGGATCGGGAGTTCTCCGGAAGCGAGATGTTGGCGCTGAGAGACACGCTGATCGAAAACCAGGGCGAGACACCGGTGCGCTTTGAAATCGACCTCGGCGCGGTAGTCGTCCGTGTCGTTCCGGAGAAGCGGTTTCGGGTCAGTCCCGAGCCGGACGTCATCGCTGCCCTCGAATCGATCGTTGGCGCCGGTTGCGTGCGAACCAAGTTGGCGACACAGCCTGTCTGATCATTGACGCCGAGGGCGATCGCTGCTCTTGATGAAATCGAGTCCGACCGTCAACTCGCTCCTTTCCGCGGCGTCGGACCCTGTCCGCCGCCAGCTACGGATCGCCTCGGAAACCGCCCGTCGCCACGGAGTATCCGCTTGGCTCGTCGGCGGTGCAGTTCGGGACTTGATGCTGCCTCGGGAGTCACATGATCTGGATCTGGTTGTCATCGGTGGGTGGCTCCCATTCGCCTCCGACCTGTCTAATCGACTGGGTGGACGCCTCGCTCGGTGGCCGCGTTTTCTCACCGCCGGCTTCGTCTCGAAAGAGGGTTGGGGCTTCGATGTCGTGCGGGCGCGGAGCGAAGTGTATGCGTGTGTCGCCGGCCTCCCTCGCGTGAGACCAGGAACGCTTCGTGAAGACCTGTTCCGGCGCGACTTCACAGTCAACGCCATGGCACTTCGGTTGACGGGCTCGGGCGGAGCCCTGGCGGATCCCTTCGGGGGTGAGCGAGACCTCGGCCGCAGGCGGCTGCGAATCCTCCACGATCACTCGTTCGTCGACGATCCCGGACGCATCTTTCGTGGCATATACATGGCCTCGCGACTGGGCTTGCACTTCGAGGCGCGAACATCAAAGGCGGCCGCGGATGCGGTGGCCGCAGGAACCCTCGCCCAACTGAGTCGCCAGCGACTGCGGGCGGGACTGGAGCTCGTGCTGACTGACCCAGTCACCGCTGCGTCGTCGATAGAGACCCTCGTCGACTTTGGTGTCGATTGTGTGCTCCATCCGGCTCTGGCCTGGGGAGATGCCACAAGACGTCGTCTGCGTCGACTGGCTGGAGGCCTTGTCGAGGTGCCCATCCCGAGGAGATGGCTGGTGAGCCTTCTTGTGCTGACGTGGGACCTGAAACCCAGCGAACACAGAGACGTGCTGCGTCGGCTGGGCTTTGGGGAACACCTTGTGAAGCAGCTTGTCGCCGCTCGGGAGGCCGCCCACCGTGTGAGCCGTCGCCTCGAGACGCTAGACTCGGCATATGAGCGTTTCACGGTCGGTGAAAGCCTGGATCCCGTCGCGCGGGCGCTGGCAGCCTGCTGTGGCAAAGCACCTGTGCGATCTTTTCTGGACTCCGAGTGGCAGACGCTTCAAGCCAAAAGACTGCAGCTGCGAGGACAAGACCTCGTTCAGCTCGGCTTCGCGCCCGGTCCGCTCATTGGCAGGGGCCTGGAGGCGACGCTCAGAGCCCGTATGGACGGGCGTATCAGCGGTTCCGAAGAGGCAGCGTATGCCACGAGATGGTTGCAGGCCCGTGATCAGGACTAGACTCATGACGGCAGTGGCGACGGCGCTTTCGATGCTGGCCGGGGCGTCCTCCGTGGCGGCGATCGCCGAGTCCGGCAACGCTGACGGCCGTGGGCACGAGATCTTGATGTATACCTGCAGCAGTGCATTTGGAGGCTCCGAACTGACCCTTTTCGGGAATGGAACGCTGCGGCTTCGGGAGCGAGATGGAGCGGACGGGGTGAGCGAGCTGTCTCTCGTCGAGCTGACGGAGGAGGAGCTGGCTGCCTACGTAGCCAGACTGCGCACCAAGCCCTACGATCGCCGCCCGGAGTCGCTTCGCGGAGGGCCCTCCGGCGAATTCGTCGAGCAATGCCGTCTGGAGGTCGATGCCGGCCCCGACGAGTCGATGACGTACCGGTTCTCACGCGTCGAAAGCATGTCCCTGGATCTCTCACAGCTCGTGCGCGTGGCCGAGGAACTGGTGGAGGAAGTCAAACTCCGCAGACGAGGGATGCGATTCCCTCGCGGCTACGAGCCATCTCCGGGGGATGTCCTCTTGGGACGCAACGGCACTCGCTATCGCATCGAGAGATTCACGGCTGACGGAAAAGGCCTGGAGATCTCCGGGATCGACGAGCCGATCGTCTTGTACATCGAGACATCGGCGGTGATTGGCGAGTTCCTTGGCCTGGTCGAAGATCCGGCAATGCGATGAGAATCACCGGTGGCCAGTACCGCGGACGAAGACTGCGGGTGCCCTCGGCGATTCGTCCCACAAGCGCCAAGGTTCGAGAGGCCCTGTTTTCAATGTGGGGGGCGCGTATTCTCGACTCGAGGTTCTTGGATCTCTTTGCCGGCGCGGGAACTGTCGGACTGGAGGCGCTGAGCCGCGGAGCTCGAGAAGTCGTGCTCTTCGAGCGGCGAGGACGCGGATTTGCCGATCTCGAGCGAAACTGCGCCCAACTGGCTGAGTCCGGGTGGAAGGTCGAAGCAGGCGTGCTGCCTCGCGATCTCGCTCGGATGCCGAGCCAGGAGAAGTTTCAATTCGTGTTCGCCGATCCACCCTATGATTTCGTTGAATACGATGAGCTTCTTGCGGCGATTGGCCCGCTGGTGGCAGTGAATGGAGATGTGGCGATCGAACACTCGAGCCGGTGCCGGGTCGCCGATTCTTCGCGGTCTTTTCTCGAAGCGGATAGCCGACGGTACGGAGAAAGCCGTCTCACGGTCTTCCGGCTGCGAAAACGGCAGGAGGAGCCGCTCTCTGGCGGGCTATGAAGTGCTCTCCACGCGTCGAACTGCAACGGCCTGGGTTCAGTCGCCGGATCCAGGGCTCATCGTCTTGGTGGCGTGCACTGTGGCGCTGTCGGCCCGAACCAAGA
>JAOTUP010000176.1 GCA_029863825.1 Acidobacteriota bacterium
GCTTTCTAGCTGGATCGGGAAAAGATCGAGATCTCGGAGGACCGTGGATTCGAGAAGCTCCAGCGCCATCAGCGTGTTGCGTCTCTCCGCCTCGAGGGCCGGGACGCAGGACGGCTCGCGCAGGAGAGGCGCCAGCTCGCGACGTATCAGGTCCGAGATATGACGTACCCGCCGCCAGATGTCGTGCAGTCTCTGAGGAGAGCAATGGAGGATGGCGTAGTTGGAGTCGAGAACACCCTCCAGGTTCTTCACACAGCCGAGAAGCGAGCGAATCCGCGGATTCTGGACTCGCAGCCTCTCCAGCGCCCAGTCCGCGATCGTGACGTCGGGTGGCAGACGAACCTGCTGGTCGCCGAGGAGGTAGACCTGCTGCGATCGGTTTCGCTGTTCGATCTTGTCGTCCCCGTTCTCCGTCACCCGCTGAGCTTAACGCACTGCGACCGCCGCGGAGTTCGCGGGGTTGGCTTTCGGATCCGCGAATGACGCGGCAGGGGCGATGGGCTCCCATGTCCGCCGTCTCTACGTCGACAATGCGGTGTCGTCGTGTTGGAAGAGCCCCGTCATTTCGCGCCAGAGCCCTCCGGATCTCGGGGCAGCCCATGGGAACCGTCGTGACCGATTCATCCCGATACACCGCCGCCGGTGCTCTTCCCCTGGCGCGCTGATTGCAGTCTCTCAGCTGTGGGACAATGAACCTGATGGAGATTCATGCCCGCGGAGTGCTATGCGAAACCTGATTCTGTTGAGTGTCCTCATCTTCGCGCCTGCGCCGTCATGCTCCGAGGACGTCGCGGACGTCGTTCTGCGCAACGGTCGGTTCTATCCCGTGTCGCCGTCAGAAGTCGTCGTCGGCAGCTTAGCGATCAGGGACGGACGTATTCACTCGCTGGGAACCGGCGAGGCGATCGATGCGCTGATCGACGAGACGACGCGAGTGATCGAGCTCGAGGGCCGGGCGGTGACTCCCGGCCTCATCGACGCCCATGCACATCTGATGAGCCAGGGCCGAGCGCTTGCTCAGGTGAGTCTCGTGGGGACCCGATCCTACGCCGAAGTCATCGAGCGGATCAGCCGTGCGGCGCGCGATGTCCCCAGCGGAGACTGGATCATTGGTCGGGGGTGGGATCAGAACGACTGGGAAAGCGCCGCGTTCCCGCACCACGAGAAGTTGAGCCTGGCGATTGCCGATCATCCGGTGTGGATGGGGCGGATCGATGGCCACGCCGCTCTGCTCAATGCGGCGGCTATGGCACGACTCGGTGTCAGTGCCGATATCGTCGACCCGGCGGGAGGACGTTTCCTTCGCGATCCGGACGGACAGCCGACGGGAGTCCTCGTCGACTCGGCGATGGATTCGGTGCGGTCCGGAATCCCGGAGCCGTCCAACGCTCAACTGAAGCGCTGGATCGTGGACGGCGCTGAGCATTGCCTCGCTCGAGGTCTCACCACGGTCACCGACATGGGAGTGGATCAGTCGACCTACCAAGCGTATGCCGATCTTCGGCAACAGACGGCGCTACCCTTGCGAGCGGCGCTGTTTCTCGAGGACGAGCCCGCTCTCCTGGATGACTGGTTCGAGCGAGGACCCGAGATCGACAGTGAATCACGACTCATCGTGCGCGGCGTCAAGCTCTACGCCGACGGCGCGCTTGGTAGCCGTGGAGCCGCACTCATCGAGGCCTACAACGACGATCCCGGGAACCTCGGTCTCCTGATCGCGAGCTCTGCGCACTTGGAGGATACCTGCAAACGGGCGCTGGCGGCCGGCTTCCAGGTCGGTATTCACGCGATCGGTGATCGTGGATCGCTTGTGTCGCTCGATGCCATCGAAAGCTGCTTCGGCGGCCCGCTCCCGCAGGCGAGATTTCGCCTCGAGCATGCCCAGGTGATGCGCCTCCGGGACATCGATCGGTTGGCGCACCTCGGCGTCATCGCTTCGATGCAGCCAACCCATGCAACTTCCGACATGCCGTGGGCCGAGCAGCGAACCGGGATCGCTCGGTTGGAAGGCGCCTATGCCTGGCGGCGAGTGTTGAAAGCCGGGGCGTTGCTGGCACTTGGGAGCGACTTTCCGGTGGAGCTCGCGGATCCTCTCCTCGGGTTCTATGCTGCCGTCGGTCGTCAGGATCTCGACGGACGGCCGGCCGGAGGCTGGCGGCCGGAAGAGCGGCTTACGAGGCAGGAAGCGCTGCGTGGCTTCACCCTCGATGCGGCCCACGCGCTCTTTCTCGAGGAGGAGATCGGCTCTCTCGAGCCCGGCAAACGGGCGGATCTTACTGTCTTTTCGCGTGATCCGATGACGGTTGCGCTATCAGAGATTCCGGCCATAGAGGTAGATTTCACGTTTGTGGACGGCAGAATCGCGTACGAGCGAGAGGTTCAACAATGACGAATCTGAAACACTCCGGTATTGTGATCGGTGGCGTGCTGATCGTAGCTGCCACGGGAGTCCTCATGGCCTTCGATCCGCAGACAGATCCGTTTGCGTCCGAGCGACGACGCATGGTGGAGACCCAGATCGTCGCTCGCGGCGTCGAGGCGAGCGACGTGCTACAGGCGATGCAGGACGTTCCGCGCCACTTCTTCGTTCCGGAGCCGTTGCGCGACCGTGCCTATCTGGACGGCCCGCAGCCGATTGGTTCGAGCCAGACCATCTCTCAGCCCTACATTGTGGCGCTGATGACCTCGCTGTTGGAGCTCGACGGGAACGAGAAGGTGCTCGAGATCGGCACCGGGTCCGGGTACCAGGCGGCCATCCTGTCGCGACTGGCCAAGGACGTGTACACGATCGAAATCCGACAGGAGCTGGCGAAGAACGCCAGGAAAACGCTTGCTGATCTGGGTTACCGCAATATCCACTTTCGAGTCGGCGACGGCTATGAAGGCTGGCCCGAGGCGGCGCCGTTTGATGCCATCATCGTCACAGCGGCACCGCCGGAAACGCCGCAGGCGCTTGTCGATCAGTTGAAAGTAGGCGGCCGCCTGGTCATCCCGGTGGGCCGTGGGATCCAGGACCTCGAAGTGCATACGAAGACCGAGGACGGTCTCGAGCGTCGCAAGGTGATTCCTGTTCGGTTCGTGCCGATGGTGTCGGATCCGGAGGACTGAGCGAGGACTCAGTCGGTGCTCTCTGCGGCGGTCTCGAGAGCGACTTGGCGCGGAGCTTCGTCGATCGGCTCCGGGGCGTCGAGGCGTCGTCGCGACTGCTCGGTGACTTTCATTTCTTCGAGCTTTCGACCCATCGGCATCAGGCGTCTTTCGAAGGACCCGACGGCGGTGTTGTAAGCGTCGAGAGCCGATTTGAGGCCACGGCCCAGCTTCTGCAGATCGCCCCCGAACTTGGCAGCTCGCTCATATAGATCGCGCGCCGCCGCCGCAATCGCCTCGGCGTTCTCGACCACCGCACTCTGCTGCCAGTAGATGGCGACGGTCCTCAGCAGGGCGACGAGGGTCGTAGGGGTGGCGATCAGGACCTTGTGTCGCAGGGCTTCGGTCTGCAACTCCGGTTCGCGCTCGAAGGCGGCTGCGAGAATCGGGTCACCGGGAAGAAAGAGCACGACAAGGTCGACGTTTCGCCCCAGGCTCTCGGCGTAGCTGCGATCGGCGAGCGTGCGAATGTGGCCGCGCAAAGCCTTGACGTGGCGATCGAGCGCCGCTGATCGGCGCTGGGGATTGGTTGCTTCAACGGCGTCCAGATAAGCGGCCAGGGGCGCTTTGGCGTCGACGGCGATCTGCCGATCGCCGGGCAGCCGAACGATCATGTCCGGTCGCCGTCCGTCCGCCAGCGTCACCTGCTCATCGAAGTCGCAATGCTTCGTCATGCCGGCCAGCTCGGCAATGTTGCGCAAGGCGATCTCACCCCACACCCCGCTGACTCGTGATCCCTTGAGTGCAGTGGTCAGCGATGTCGTGCGGTTCTGCAGGGCTTGCGTCGTCTGTACGAGGTGCCGAACCTGCTCGTCGAGTCGTGAGTAGGCGTCGACTCTGGAGCGCTCGAGCTCGTTGGTTCGCAGGTCGAGTCGATTGAGGCTCTCGGCCAGCGGTTGGAGGAGCGCCTCGATGGCTTGCTTCCGCTCGTCGAGGTCGGCTGTCGCCTGAGCTCGAGACGTGGCGAGCCTTTCCCCCGCCAGTGTCAGGAACTGCTCGGCGTTCCCGCGGAGAGCCTGATGGGCGAGAGCCTCGAAGCGGCTCTCCAGCTCACGCCGCGCATCTTCGAAGATCTTGCCGCGCTCTTCGGCAACCGCCAACTGCCGGTCGAGTTCCCGGACCGTGCGCTGGCTGCCCTCGAATTCGGCTTCGAGCTGCTGTCGCCGGTCGCTTTCGACTCGAGATGTGGCTTCGGCAGCCGCGAGTCGGCCGGCGATTCGTCGAGCTCGCAAACCGAAGAGCCAGGCACCGACGGCAATGCCGACTCCAAAGGCGAGGACAATCGGCAAGATGGTCCCGGCAGTCATGATGCTGTTAGGGATCCTCGGCGGGAAGACAAGGCTGTCGCCCGTTGACTGCCTTTCCGGGAAGACGATGAATGGTGGAGCAGAAGGGATTTGAACCCTCGACCCCCACGTTGCGAACGTGGTGCTCTCCCAGCTGAGCTACTGCCCCACGGGGACGACGATTGTAGGAGCCATAGCGGGCGAATTGCAAGGCAAAGGCACCGGTGGGGGAATCGCATCCTCAACGTCACCAATCGTAGACGTCCCCGACGTAGGGAAGTATCGACCGAGGAAAGTCGGCCGCCGCGAGAGCCGCCGCAAGAGCTTTTCGCGCCGGGTCCTCTCCATGATTGAGAAGGATCCGTCGTGGCGGTGCGGGAAGCGCCCTGCACCAGCGAATCAGACCATCTCGGTCGGCATGGGCAGAGAGGCCGTGCAGCTGCTCGACGTCTGCACGCACCGGGATGTGCTCACCGTGAATCGCCACCGATTCGGCACCGTCGACCAGTGCGCGGCCACGCGTCCCTCCAGCTTGATAGCCGACGAAGATCACTGCATTTCGCTTGTCGGGCAGCAGTCTCTTGAGATGGTGCACCACACGCCCACCATTGGCCATGCCGCTGGACGCCACAATGACGGTCGACTTGCGCCTGAAGTTGAGCGCCTTCGACTGCTCGACACTGCGACAGCGCTGAAAGCGATCGGGACCGAGAACATCGATCTCCTTCTCGAGCAGCGCCTTGAGCTCATGGTCATGCTCGGCTTCGGCCTGATCGTAGAGTTCGGTCGCCTTGATCGCCATGGGGCTGTCGAGAAATACGTCCTCCGGGTCGAGGTCGCCGCTGTCGACGAGAGCCGAAAGGTGGTAGAGAACCTCCTGCGTGCGACCGAGGGCGAATGCCGGGATGACCACCGAGCCGCGGCGCTCGAACACCCGCCGGATGCGCGTGCGAAACGCGGCGACGGGATTG
>JAOTUP010000177.1 GCA_029863825.1 Acidobacteriota bacterium
CGCCTCCAGCGCCCGCTAGCCCAGCTCCACCAGCTTCACACTGAGCACTTCGGGCAGTGCGGCCAATCCTCGCACGACACTCTCCGACGGCACCTCGTCGAGCCGAATAACCGCCACCGCGTCTTTCTCGTCGACCTCCCGTGCGAGATGGATCCCGGCAATGTTGGCCCCCGCGTCGCCGAGTAGCGTGCCGACCTTCCCGACCACGCCCGGCACGTCGCGATTCTGCAACACGAGGAGCTTCCCCGCGGGTCGAAACTCGAGGCGAAACCCACGAAAGCGAACGACTCGAGGATCCGCCTCGCCGACTATCGTTCCCGCCACCTCGATACTGCCAGTCTCTCCGGACAGCGTCACACCCACCATATGCGGGTGCTCCCGAGAGCGCTGGTGCGTCGCCCGAATCACTTCGATGCCGCGATCGGCGGCGATCCGCTCGGCATTGACATAGGTTACGGAGTCGCCGAGGAACGGGTTGAGCGCGCCTTTCACTGCAGCCACTGTGATGGCCGCCCGCAGCTCTTTATCGATTCCCCAAAGATCGATCTGGATCTGGTTCAGGCTGCCGTCCAGAAGTGAGCTCGCCAGGCGCCCCAGCTGCTCCGACAGGCCCAGGAAGGGCTCACTATGCTTGCCGGCAGCCGAGAAGGGAAGATTGACCGCCGTCACAGCCAGAGAGCCGGCGAGCGCGTCGAGCACCATCTTCGCGGTCTGTGTCGCAACCCGCTCTTGAGCTTCCCTCGTCTGAGCGCCGATGTGGGGCGTTGCGACCACCCGGGGATGACGGATCAATGCGAAATCTGCAGGCGGCTCGTTCGTAAAGACATCGAGCGCGGCACCGGCGATGCGTCCAGACTCCAGACCCGCCAGCAGAGCCACTTCATCGAGAACCCCGCCGCGAGCGCAGTTGACGACGATAGTGCCCTCTCGAAGGCGTCCGATCCGCTCGGCATTGAGGATGTTTCGCGTGTCGTCGGTGAGTGGAACATGGAGCGTCAGGACGCCCGCCTGGTCGGCGACTTCGTCCATCGACACAAGCTCGATTTCCAGGCGTCGGGCCACGGCGGGATCCAGGAACGGATCGTAGGCGATGATGTTCATGCCGAACGCCCGGCCTCTCAAAGCCACTGCCTGGCCAATGCGACCGAGTCCCACGACGCCCATCGTCCTGCCGTTCAACTCGTGGCCGAGGAAGCGCTTGCGATCCCACTCGCCCGCCTTGACCGAGGCGTCTGCGGACGGCACATTACGTG
This sequence comes from Acidobacteriota bacterium, assembly GCA_029863825.1. Taxonomy (GTDB): domain Bacteria; phylum Acidobacteriota; class Thermoanaerobaculia; order Multivoradales; family JAHEKO01; genus JAOTUP01. The sequence continues at coordinate 1,254 of JAOTUP010000177.1, forward strand.
CCAGAGCGAGCAGCACTGCGAACGTATGCTCGGTCGCGGAGATCAGGTTCGCGGTTGGTGCGTTGACAACCAGTATGCCCAACTCGGTAGCCGCCGAGACATCGACATTGTCGACGCCGATCCCTGCCCGGCCGACCACTTTCAAGCGCTTGCCGGCGCGCAATAGCTCCGCTGTCACTCTCGTACCGCTTCGCACCACCAGCGCGTCGAACTCGGGGAGCAGCTCCACGAGCCGATGTTTGTCCTCGGCAGCCAGCAATTCGATGTCGGCACCGGCCTGACGAAAGATCTCCAGTCCGGCCTCGTTCAATGGATCGGAAATGAGAATTCGAGTCATGTCCTGTCTCCCTGTTCCGCCTCGCGTCTCAGCCCGATCATGCATTCGTCGAGTGCCGCGAGCAACCCCTCGAGATCGGATGGTTGAACCTCACCCATATGGCCGATCCGTACCGTTGACGGCTTCCACTCGCCGTAGCCGCCGCTAATCGTCCAGCCCGCCTCGGCTGCCGACCTCACGAGTGCAGGTGCGCTCACCGCGCCGGGCGGACGAAAGCAGGTCACGGTCCACGACCGGTTGTCGGCCGCCGCTACCATCGCACCACCGGTCGAGCCGACCCACTCTGCCGATCGCGTTGCCATCCCGAGATGTCGTTGCCACCGCCTTTCGACGCCTTCGGCGAGGATTCGCCGAAGCTGGTCGTCGAGAGCGTACACAAGGGGTATCGCGGGTGTAGTGATCGTGCCGCCGGCCTTGTGTTTGCGTCGATAGCGTAGCAAGTCGCTATAGAAGCCGCGCACAGGGACCTTCTCGGCTCGATCGGCCGCACGATCGGAGAATGAGAACACGGTGAGGCCCGGCGGCACTGCAAGCGCCTTCTGCGTTCCCGCCAGCACAACGTCGAGACCCCACGCATCCGTTTCTACCGGAGCTCCGCCCAACGATGAAACGGCGTCGACCAGGACCAGTGCGTCGCTCTCGCCTCGCACGACTGCCGCAATCTCGGCCAGGGGATTCATGACGCCGGTCGACGTCTCGTTGTGAACGACAGTAACGGCCTCGTATCGCTTGCGTCGCAGAGCCTGCCGCACGAGGTCGGGATCGACAGCCTCGCCCCAAGGCACCGACACGCGATCCGCGTGCTTGCCGACAGCCCGGGCAATGGCGTGCCAGCGCTCCGAGAAGGCGCCGCATGTCAGATTGAGCACATCGGAGCCAACAGTCGAGAGGATGGCGGACTCCATCACAAAGGTCGAGCTCGACGTCGCGACAAGCACGTCCTCGCGAGTGCGGAAGACCTGTTGCAGTTGCGGTCCGAGGCCGCGATAGAGGTCGATGAACACCTGCGACCGGTGGGGGACGATCTCGCGCGTCATCGCCTCTCGCACCTGCGAGCGAACGAAGACGGGTCCAGGGACGAAGTAACGGATGGCCTCCATGCTCATCGGCGACCCCGCGTGTCACGCATCCCGGTCGGGAAAGCACGGGCTCCTCAAGGCGGTCAACAACGCCTCCGTGGAGAGCAACTCCCCCTCTTCCACTGCCGTTCGTTGCAATCTCCAGTCGCCTGCTGCGGGATGCAACTGCGGCGCCTCGATTTTCCCTCTCACCAGCACCAGTCGGCATCCGGTGAAGTGCTCGCGCACGAGATCGCGCAGGACCGGATCGCCGCTCAATTGCTTGACTGCAACCGTCGTCCTCCCGGCGACCCCGACAGAGCGCATGGCACCCGCAGTCGCAGCGCCTCCGAGATCGGATGGCTGCGGATCTCGCGAGTCGAGATCGAGCCAGCCCACTCTCACTCCCGCTGCCCGCGCCGCCTCGAAGAGGGACGAGAAGGCACCGGCCCCGGACGCGACACCGACAAGCAGCGGCTGCATTACTGGCCTCCCCGCGACCGACTCCGATCGTGATACCGGTGGAATGGTTCGCTCGCCTCTCGGAACAATCGGGAATCCGCCTCCCACCCGGCGAGCCAGTCTTCGACCGTCCCCCTGCCGTCGAGGGCCAGGCGGAAGGCATCCGTCCCAGTGAGAAGATCGATCGCCGGCCGGTCACTGACGAACTCGTAGGGTTCCTCTCGCCACGCAAATTCCGGATCCATCTCCTCGAGGGCACGCACGATCTCGATGCCGCAGCGATAAGCCTGCAGACACGAGATGTCGTCGACCGCCCATTGCACGCCACCGCAGACGGCCCCCGCATGCTTCTGGAACTGGGGTCGAAAGTAGCTCGGGATGAATCTCGCTCCAGCCAGACCCGCCGCATTGAGACGATCGGCGAATCGGACAGGATCGAGCGTCGGGGACCCAATGAGCTCGAACGGCCGCGTTGTTCCCCTCCCCTCCGAAGCCGAGGTGGCCTCGACGAGACAGGCCCCGGGATAAACATCTGCGATACGCGGCGTCGGAATGTTGGGCGATGGCGCGACCCACCGCCGGCCGGTGTCTCTCCATGACATCGAGCGCTGCCACCCGTCCATCTGCCACACGCGAAGACCGGACGTGTCCGAATCACCCACCGAGAGCGCCCAGTGCATCAGTTCCGCCAATGTCAGCCCATGACGCACCGGCGTTGCGAACGCGCCCACGAAGGACTCGAACCCGGGCTGCCGGATATTGCCTTCGACGGAGTCTCCGCCGAGGGGATTTGGTCGGTCGAGAATCCACACTTCGCAGCCGGCGGCGAGAGCCGCTTCCGCAGCCCACACAGCCGTCGCAGCGTACGTGTAGTAGCGGGATCCAATATCCTGGAAGTCGACAACAATCAGATCGACGTCCGAAAACGACTCCGCCTCGGGCCGCAGAGTTGCCTCCGACTCACCGTAGAGAGAAAGCACGGGGACTCCGATCCACGGGTCCGCAGCATTGGCCAACGACATCATGTCCTGCTCGACACCGAAGAAGCCATGCTCGGGCGCAAACATCCGCACCGGCGCCGGTGCGCCGCCACGAACCAGAGCGAGGTGGATGGGCAGGAGATCCGCGGAGACCGACGCCGCGTGCGCGATGATCCCGTAGCGTCGGCTGCGCAGCACTTCGGGAGTCTCGAGAAGCCGATCGAGGCCTACTTTGATCATCCTTGGCGGCGGTAGTCGCCCCCCTGGCCACCGCTCTTGCGATCGAGGCGTAGGTCGGTGACACACGCTCCGCGGTCTATGGCCTTGACCATGTCGTAGAGAGCCAGGGCCGCTGCTGCACAGCCGACCAACGCCTCCATCTCCGCGCCGGTGCGCGCCGTGACGACGACTCGCGAGGAGACGAGAACGCCGTCCGCCTTTGGCACGACATCGATTTCCACCAGTTCCGGATCCAGCGCGTGGGCGAGGGGAATGATCTCCCCGGTCCGTTTGGCCGCCTGGATCCCGGCGAGGCGGGCGATCGTCAACGCGTCGCCCTTCGGCATCTGGCTCAGGCGATCCACCGTGGATGCGCTCAGCTGCACGCGGCAGGACGCTTCGGCGACGCGCCGAGTGATCGGCTTTCTCGATACATCGACCATTTGCGCCCGGCCGCTCGGGTCGAGATGGGAGAAGTGCTCTTCAGCCATGGTCGTGATCTGTCCCTCGCCACCTGATCGGATCGACGAGAGGAAAGCGCCCGTGCATGCTAGCATCCCGCCGCCTTGAAACAGCTGCGCATCGCCGTCGTCATCCCCACTCTCAATGAAGAGAACCGCCTGCGCCGAATCCTGCCGCCGCTCGCCGACAGTGCGGACCAGATCGTGGTCAGCGACGGGGGCAGCGTCGACGATACAGTTGCTGTCGCGCATCGCAACCGGGCGCAAGTCGTCGTTGGTCCGAAGGGGCGAGGCCTGCAGCTCAACAATGGTGCGACGGTGTGCGATGCGGACGCCTACATCTTCTTGCATGCTGACACCGAGCTCCCGGCAGGGTCCCTTCCAGCGATCCGCGAGGCACTCGACAACGGATTCGTGGGCGGTGGATTTTTTGTCACCTTCGACTCCTCGAAGCCGGTCTTCAGGTTCGGTTCCTGGATGATCAACCTGAGGACGCGTCTGACGCGAGCGCCGCTCGGCGACCAGGCTCAGTTCGCGAGTCGGCGAGCATTCGAGTCGATCGGCGGGTTCATGGAGTGGCCGATCCTCGAAGACCTCGACTTCAT
>JAOTUP010000338.1 GCA_029863825.1 Acidobacteriota bacterium
CCGAGACACTCGCCCAGTACCGTCAAGAGATCCTGGGCAATTTCACTCGCATGGCCAGTGAGGCGATTGCCGCTGGAACGACTCGAAGCCCGTTCGGTTGGATCGTCACGCCGGACCAGCACGATCCGGTTGCCGCCGGCAAGCTGGTCGAGCTACTGCTGCGGCACGGAGTGCGCGTTCTCGCCACGACCTCGACGGTGACCGTTGGCCGCACCCAGTACCCGACCGGCACTCACTTCATTCCTGCAGCTCAGCCGTACCGCGCCTTTCTCCTGACCATGCTGCGGTCCCAGCGTTACCCGGAGGTTCGGCCCTACAAAGAAGGTCCGATTCTGCCGCCCTATGACGTCACGTCATGGTCATTGCCCATATCCATGGGCGTCGATGTCGTGGAGGTCGAGACCCCGTTCGCCGGTGCGCTGCAACGCGTCGAGTCGCCGGTGTGGAAGAAGACGGAGGTCGTGGCTTCGGAGAAAGGCTATCTGCTCTCGCATGCGGCCGACTCCGTGTTCGTGGCCGTGAACCGACTTTTGGCCGCCAATCATGACGTGTTCTTCCTCGATGGCTCGCACGGCGAAAGCCATCGCCCCGGAGATGTCTGGGTGCCCGGTAGCGCCATCACCGACGGGACACTCGCTTCGTGGAGCCATGAACTCCACCTCGAGGTGGATCCGGTCGACGAAGCTCCCACCGGGCGGGCGCACAAGGTCCACCCCCAGCGCGTTGGCCTCTTCAAGCCCTGGGTCGCGTCGATGGACGAGGGGTGGACACGCTGGCTTCTCGAGCGCTACGAGTTCGACTTCTCGAGTCTGTCGAATGATGACCTCAAAGACGGCTCCTTCAGGACCAACGTGGATGTGCTGTTGTTCCCAGACGTGAAGCAATCGGTCATCGCGTCCGGAGAGCCCGAATCACCGGAGCGCAAGCGGCTCTTCGACCGTCTGCCACCCGAGTATGACGGAGGCATCGAACCCGACGGCGGCGAGCAGATCAAGGAATGGGTGGAGGAAGGCGGAACTGTCGTCGCTCTCGATTCCTCCACCGAGTACCTGATCGATCTCTTTGAATTACCCGCGCTCAATGCACTCGCGCGTGGGTCTTCGCGAAACGTCGTCAGTGCACCCGGGACCATGCTCCGAATTCTGGTGGACACGAGTCATCCGCTGGCCTTCGGCCTGAGGAGCCAGGAAGCCGCCTATTTCGCCGACTCGCCGGCGTTCAGAACCCGCGTCCCAAACGCCCGCTTTACCCGCCACGTTGTTGCACGCTATCCAGACCACAGGGAAGATATACCGATCTCCGGCCATATAAGCGGCGCCGAGCACCTCGAGCGGCTCGCTGCGGTGGTCGAGTTCAGTCTCGGCAAGGGGCGCATCATCCTCATCGGCTTTCGCGCCCAGCACCGCGCGCAGCCATTGCGCACGTTCAAACTCCTGTTCAACGCCCTTTACTTCGGCGGCCTCGAAGAGACCGATCTCTAGCGACCTGTCGATGGTGCTCCTTCGCCGGAAGACTCGGGTGCTGAGATCACACGGCACGCCAATGCTGCCGAGGCCCACCTCCTCGGCCTAGGTAAAAGCAGCAGGGAGCGCGGCGCGGCGCTTCGATGCATTCATAGTCCCCGGTCCCTACCCCGCCGGAGAGGAGACCCCTCCACCCTCGCGGGTGTCGTCGGCGTCCCGGCGCTTCCTTAGAGTGAATGCGCGAGGGGGAGGTACCTCCAATCTGGACTCGACACTCCAACTTCTCTCTAAAAGGGCGGTCCGCTGTGTCTGGCGAACAAAAAGTCATGAATCGATGGCTCGTCGTAGTGGGGGGAATCCTCGTCCAACTTTGTCTTGCAGCCAGAAGGACCTGGGGGAGTCGTCCGGAGACATCTCGACATGGATTTGGGCGTTTATCCCGGCCGGAATCGCCTGCTTTGTCGGTGCGGTGATCATGCTCTTCATCAAGCCAGCGCGTTCCAAGCCGGCGCGCCCCAGGCAGCGTAGACGTATTGCGGCATGATTTCGACGGGAAGGACCGTCCGGGTCACCGAACGGTCCTCTGCCCCTGTCATTCCGTGCCTATCATAGGATCGGATTCGTGCCGAAGCCGAATCGCAATGTCATCAGTTGGGGCGGAACGACGGCTCAGGCCCTCGAGCTGCAGAGTGAGGACCTGGCTTCCATCACGAAAACCGCTGCCCTCACCCGCGGTTTTGGCCGGTCGTACGGAGACTCCTCTCTTCCTGCGGCCGGAGATAGCCCGGTCGCGTCCTGCCTCCTTGCCGATCGGATTCTCGGCTTCGACGAGACGACAGGCACTCTCTCGGCAGAGTCGGGGCTTTCGATCGGAGAGATCCAGCGTCTCTACCTGACGCGAGGCTGGACGTTCCCGGTCCTCCCCGGAACCCAATTCGTCACCCTTGGCGGCGCTGTAGCGTCCGACGTCCACGGCAAGAACCACCACGTCAGCGGAAGCATTGGCCAGCATGTGACAAAGCTCAAGATCCACCTGGCCGATGGACGGATCGTCGACTGCTCTCGCCAGGACAACGCAACTCTTTTCCGGGCCACTCTCGGCGGGATGGGACTTACCGGTCACATCCTGGAGGTCTCTGTTCGACTGCAGCGCGCCCCGTCACCGTGGATCTGGAGTGAGAGCGAGCGGATCGCCGGATTGGACGACTTCATCGACGCCCTCCGGGCTGCCGCCGACGACTGGCCGTTCACCGTCGGTTGGCTCGACGCGATCAGCCAGGGTCGCTCGCTCGGGCGCGGCATTCTCATCAAAGGTCGCTGGGCCGAGAGAGACGAGGCGCCACAAGGGGCGCCGAAGCCGTTACGCCGCCTGACGGTTCCCATTCAGCTTCCGGGATGGACACTCAACCGTCTAAGCGTTCGCCTCTTCAACGAACTCTACTTTCGCAAGCACCCCGGAAAGCCCAAGCGCAGCATCGTCCATCCCGAGACCTTCTTCCATCCGCTCGATGCCATCCTCCACTGGAATCGCATCTATGGTCGTCGCGGTTTCACTCAGCATCAGTGCGTGCTTCCAGAGAAGGACCGTCCCGGCGCCACGCAGCGCTATCTCGAGGCTCTGACTCGACGCGGCCTGGCCTCGTTTCTTTGCGTCATCAAGGATTGCGGCGCCGAGGGTGAGGGCATGCTGTCGTTTCCCAGGCCCGGGATCTCGATCGCCGTCGACCTGCCGATGCGCGGGGACATCCAGCAGGTCGTCGACGAGCTCAATGAGCTGGTGCTTGCTGAAGGCGGCAGGATCTACCTGACCAAGGACACCGTGACTCGCCCGGAGCATTTTCGCGCGATGGAACCGAGGCTCGAGGCATTCCTCGCCGAGCGCATGCGTTGGGATCCCCAGCGACGAATCCGCAGTGCCCAGTCGGTCAGGCTTCTTGGAGACACCCTATGAACGTCGTGATTCTCGGAGCAACCCGCGGTATGGGACGCGCCCTGGCGCGACTGATGGTCGAACGCGGAGACCGGCTCTTCCTACTCGGTCGCAGTCCA
>JAOTUP010000178.1 GCA_029863825.1 Acidobacteriota bacterium
GCGGGTTCAGGACTGGGTTGCTGAGCTATGGGCGGTAAAGGACCAGTGGATCGAGGAGACTGGTGCCGGCGTATGACAATGGGGCAATCGGCGGCTCGCGGATCGTCGGCACCCCGAGACGCCGCAGGTGCAGCTCTTCGGGACGACAGCGACCGGGACCGTTGCGGTTTCGCTGGGCGCTTGTCGGTGAGGCGGTCGATTCAGGGACGAATGAGGAACGGTTCGGAGTCGACGCGGACGGTGAGTGGAGAAACCGCAGCAGACGCAAAGTGATCATGGAAGGCACGTCGATGGCGGTCGCGCGATCGCTTCGCCGACGCGAGTCCCGCCAATGAAAGGAGTCGAGCAGATCCCGTGGCTCTATGACCTCTACATGAGCCTCGTCGATCATCTGGGCTTCGCGCGCTGGCGGTGGTGGGTCGTGGGTGGTGCGGAGGGGAGAACGCTGGAAGTCGGCTGTGGGACCGGCCGCAACCTCCCTTTCTACGAGCCGGAGGTCACGGTCGTCGGGTTGGAGCTCGATCTGCTGCTGCTCAGAGCTGCGCGGAAGAAAGTAAACCATGCGCTTCTGGTCGTCGGCAGCGCCGAAGCCCTGCCGTTTAGAGACACCGCCTTCGACACCATTGTGTCGAGCCTCGTCTTCTGCTCCGTGCGCGACCCTGAACTCGGGTTGCGTGAGGTCGCGCGAGTGCTGCGGCCGAGCGGCAAGTTGAGAATGCTCGAGCATGTGCGTTCGGAGGTTCGTGTAATGGCGATGCTTCAGAATCTCGCGCAGCCGGCGTGGACGTTGGTGACCGGAGGGTGCCACCCAAATCGCGGCACCGAGGCCACACTGCGCAGAGTCGGCTTCGAGATCGATGCGGACTCGAGGCGGGCGAACGGCACGATGAGGCGGTTTGCGGCCCGATACAGCAGCATGGACCCTGGAAAGTAGCACCCGAGAGCAAGGGTTTTTCGGCTGCGCCCGGCTGTCGGTGCGCGCGGCTACCAACCCAGAACGTGTGCAAAAACAAGCGGCGCCACGATTGTCGCGTCGGACTCGATTAAATACATCGGAGTGTCGACATCGAGCTTGCCCCAGGTGATCTTCTCGGTCGGGAACGCGCCGGAGTAGGAGCCGTAGCTGGTGGTCGAATCCGATATTTGGCAGAAGTAGGCCCAATAGGGGCAGGCGACGCCGAGATCCTGGCGAATCAGCGGTACGGCGCAAATCGGAAAATCGCCGGCGATGCCGCCGCCGATCTGAAAGAAGCCAACCGCGCGTTGCCCTGTCTCGGTATGCGGACCGGGCGGTGCGACCGGCGCGTCATCCGACGCCGTGGACTCGAGATCGGAGATGCTTCGCCCCAGCGTTTCCCGTGCATACCAGTCGACGAGTGAGCCCATGTATTCGGGCCCGCTTCTGATGATGTCCCAACGAGAGAGGGTGCCGTCGATGACGCGAGCGGCGAAGATGTTGGCAAGGGTGGAATCTTCCCAGCCGGGAACGAAAAGGGGCAGATTCTTCTCGGCAGCGGCGGCGAGCCACGAGTCCTGCGGATCGATGCAGTACGTATCGGTGAGCAGACCCTGATTCAGCAGGTCATAGAGAAACTCATGGGGAAACCGTCGCTCCCCATTCTTGTCGGTAGCCGTCCACATTTCGAGCAGCGGCTGCTCGACAGCTCGGAACGCCTCCTCTTCGGGGATGCACGTGTCCGTGACTCGGTTGAGGCCCTGGCTCTCGAGCCGTTTCTCGTCCGCGGGAGTGAGGTGTCGCCATTCGGGGATGCGCACGTACTTGTCATGAGCGACAAGATTGAAGACGTCCTCTTCGAGGTTGGCACCGGTGCAGGAGATGGCGTGGATCTTCTCTTGCCGAATCATTTCGGCAAGCGAGATGCCGAGCTCCGCAGTCGACATGGCCCCAGCGAGGGTCACTATCATCGAGCCGCCGTTGTCGATATGGCGGGAGTAGCCGACAGCCGCGTCGACTATGGATGCGGCGTTGAAGTGACGAAAATGCTGGGTGAGAAACTGGGAGATCTTCATCGGTGTCGGAGCCATCCTCTCGTCAGGTCGTGATCAAGAGCTTATGTGCTTCGGAGAGGGATCGCCACGACCTGCCGGCATCATCGGGATCGATCTCTTGACCCAGCTGTTGCAGGCTAACTCGAAGAAAACACGTCCGCAGAGTCAGACGGGCGTAGAATCCGCCGATGGCCGATGCTCCGCCGCGCCGCCGGTCCCGCTCAGCGATGGAACGGACCTGGTCCCTCAAGGACTCCCAGGATCTGTATCTGGTCTCCGCCTGGGGGAAGGGCTACGTCGGAGTAAACACTGCCGGTCACTTGGTGGTGAGGCCGGACAAGTCGCCCGGGGACGAGATCGATCTTCTCGAGGTTGTCGATGCTCTTCGAGAGAAACGTCTTTTTGCACCGCTTCTCTTGCGTTTCTCCAACCTTTTGACCCATCGTCTACGCGAGATGCACGAGGCGTTCGCGGCGGCGATTGCAGAAAACGAGTATCGGGGCCGGTATTTGGCGGTATATCCAATCAAGGTCAACCAGCAGCGGTCGGTGGTGGAGGAAGTCTACCGCTACGGTGCCGACTACCGATTCGGGCTCGAGGTGGGCTCGAAGCCGGAGCTCTTGGCGGTGATGGCGCTGGCAGACGACGCCGAGCCGCGGCTGGTGGTGTGTAACGGATTCAAGGACGACGATTACATCAAGACCGTGACGCTTGCCGCCAAGGTGGGGCACTCGATCGTCCCGGTAGTAGAGAAGCCGGAAGAGCTTGCCCTCATCTTGAAGTATGCGCGAGTGCATGGTGTTCGGCCGCGGATTGGAGTCAGGGTCAAGTTGGCGAGTCCGGGCGCCGGCCGATGGCGTGAATCGGCGGGGGCGAAGTCGAAATTCGGTCTCTTTGTCAGCGAGGTTCTGGAGCTTTTCTCAGAGCTGCGTCGCTGCGGCATGGAAGACTGTCTCGAGCTCCTTCATTGTCACGCCGGGAGCCAGCTTCACGACATCCGCCGGATCAAGGACGCGGTCGGTGAACTGGCGCACATCTACGCCGAGCTCGTCAGTCAGGGTGCAGAGAATCTGCATTATCTCGACGTCGGAGGTGGGCTGGGCGTCGACTACGACGGGTCACAGACGAACTATCCGTCGTCGATGAACTACACACTGGAGGAGTACGCCAGCGAAGTCGTTTACAGGATAACGAGCGTGTGCGATGAGAAAGGCGTGCCTCACCCGACCATCGTCACTGAGGCGGGACGGGCGATTGCCGCCCACCAGAGCGTCTTGATCGTTAATGTTCTTGGACGTTCGGGCCTCGACGGATTCGCGGTCGAGGAAGATCTCGATGCGATCGCCAGCAGTGCGGAGGAGGTGGCGCAACCGGTGCTGGATCTGGTTGAAGCGGCGCGCGGTCTCACCGAGCGGCGGGTTGTCGAGTGCTATCACGACACTATCCAGGCCTATGAGCAGGTCCTCAACCTCTTCAGTCTCGGGTACCTGTCACTAGAGTGGCGTGGCTTCGCAGAGCGGGTTTTCTGGAGCACGTGCGCGCGCATTCGCGACGTCGCTCGCGGGTTGCCGACAAAGGTCGAAGAACTCACGGAGCTGAACTCGATTCTCGCTGACACGTATTTCTGCAACTTTTCAGTCTTTCAGTCGCTTCCCGACAGTTGGGCCATCGACCAGTTGTTCCCAGTTGTTCCCATTCACCGGCTGGATGAAAAGCCCTCGCGTCAGGCTGTGCTGGCGGACATGACGTGCGACTCGGACGGCAAGATCGATCGCTTCGTCGGCCTGCGCGACATCAGTCGGACACTTCCCGTGCATGATCTTGTAGAGGGGGAAGATTACTATTTGGCGATTTTCCTCGTCGGCGCGTATCAGGAGACATTGGGGGATCTGCACAACCTCTTTGGGGACACGAATGTAGTCCACCTGCGCTTGCTCGAGGGCAACGGCTGGACGCTCGACGAGATCGTGCCAGGAGATACCGCAGCAGAAGTACTCTCCTATCTGCAGTACGACGTCGGCCAGCTCGTCGAGCAAGTGGCGAAGAGCTGTCGACGAGCAGTCGACAGCGGGTCGATTACGGACATCGAGGCACAGGAGTTCACCGCCTACTATCGAGGTGAGCTCGACGGCTACACCTATCTCGAGCCGGAAGAGCAGTGAGGCCGGTGCCGAGACTCGCGGGGCGTCGACTGCCGCCGGTGACGCTAATCGCTCACGGAGCTACTCGGCCGAGGTCGCAATGGGCATCGAGATAGCATCGAGGTTCTTCGTCGGACTCGACGGGAGCGTGGTCGGAAGCAGGGGAGCCTCGGAGTCGGTCGCCGGGCGGGGGGTCTTTGTGACGGATCGGGTACGCGCAGGAAGTCCGATCTTGAGCTTTGGTGGAGTGCTACTGAGTCGCGACGAGTACTGTTCTTTTGCCGATCTCGACCACTGCATACAGGTCGGACCCGATCAGTTCCTCGGCCCGTCCGGCGAACTGGACGACTACACGAATCATTCGTGTGACCCATCGACTCGGGTGATTGTAGAGCGAGCAGACGCAACAGCTGTGCTGATCGCGGTGAGAGATCTCATCTCTGCCGACGAAGTGACGTTCGACTACTCGACCGTGCAGCTCAACGATAGTCGGTTCTGGATCGATCCGTGCCGCTGCGGTGCCGCGGGCTGCAGGACGGTGATTGGCGACTTCACTTCGTTGTCGTGGAGCGAGAAATGGGATCTGCAGCGCAGGGGTCTTCTGGCGTGGTATACGGAAGAGGCATTTCACCGTGAGCGCCAGGCCAGGTACGGTCGGTGAGAGCGGCTGGTGCTCGCGAAGGGCAGCGGCGCCGGCAACAGACGCGCGGTGGGCCATATGACGCAGAACGAGCAACACCCCCCTTCTCTCGGCACGATTCGCAAGGCTCGCCGGAGCCTCGGAAAGCTGGTGCGTCAGACGCCGGTCTGGCGCTGGCAGGGACGGCGAATCGACGAGGAATTGGGTGAGAAGACAGCGATCTTCCTCAAGCTCGAGCTCTTCCAGTTCGCCGGGACGTTCAAACCACGTGGCGCTCTTCTGAACATGCTGGCGCTCGACAAAGCAGCGCTCGAGCGAGGGGTGACCGCGGTCTCCGCCGGCAATCACGCCATGGCTGTGGGGTATGCGGCACGCGCGCTCGGGACTTCGGCAAAGGTCGTCATGCCGAGAAACGCTGACCCGGCGAGAGTCGCCGGCTGTCGCGCTTACGGCACCGAGATCATCCTGGTCGACGATGTACACGCGGCGTTCGACGAGGTGAGGAGAATCGAGCGCGAAGAAGGGCGAGCGTTCATTCACCCATTCGAGGGATTCCACA
>JAOTUP010000179.1 GCA_029863825.1 Acidobacteriota bacterium
CGAGAAGACGATCGAGATTCCTGATCGTCATGCGCTCCTCGTTTCCTGGTCCTGCAGAAGATGATGCGTGGTTGCGTTGCGCCTGCTGCTCGGCCTCGCCATAATCGGCCGCGCGGCCTATCTTCTCGATTGACCGCCGATCCGGCAACACCCGACGTGCCGGTTGCGGAAGTCGCAGCCAATGAGACCGCAGAACCCCTCGCCTCCGGACAGCCCTTCGATGGTCCCGCCGACGCTGGTCGACTACGACTCCGCCTGCCGCCATTGGAGCTGGGAGACCGAACGCGCATCTCTGGCAGGCCTACCACTGGGACGCGGCCTCAACATCGCCCATGAAGCGGTCGACCGCCACGTCACAGACGGGCACGGCGACCGACTAGCTTTCGTCTTTCTGTCACGAAGCGCGGCTCGCCGAGCAATCACCTACTCGCAGCTGGCGGCTCTTTCGAATCGCGTCGCCGGGGCACTGGTCCGGCTCGGCGTGCAGCCCGGCGATCGCGTCTTCACGCTCATGGATCGTCGGCTCGAGCTCTACATCACAGCCCTCGGGACGCTCAAGGCGGGAGCCACATACTCGGCACTCTTCTCCTCCTTCGGCCCCGAGCCGATCCGCGCCCGCCTCGAGATCGGAAAGGCACGAGTGCTGGTGACCACCCCCTCCCTCTACTTTCGCAAGGTCAAGTCCATTCGCGACGCCCTGCCACGGCTCGAACAGGTCATTCTGGTAACCGACCCGGTCTCCGGCGAGCCGCACAACGAGCTCCCGGATCACGCGCTTTCTTTCGCCTCCATCATCGAAGCGGCTCCCGAGAGCTTCGAGATACCACCGACGGATCCGCAATCGCCGGCGCTTCTTCATTTCACGAGCGGCACGACAGGGACTCCAAAGGGAGCTCTTCATGTGCACGAGGCGGCTGTCGTTCACCGCGCCACCGGGCATCTGGCACTCGACTTGCGTCCCGAAGACGTCTATTGGTGCACTGCCGATCCCGGCTGGGTCACCGGCATCTCCTACGGCCTCGTCGCTCCATTGATCGTCGGAGCCACGGCCATCGTCGATCGGGAAGACTTCGAAGCGGAGCGCTGGTACGACATCCTGTCGAGCGAGGCCGTCAACGTCTGGTACACGGCGCCGACGGCGATTCGAATGCTGAGAAGATCGGGACCCGGGCCGGCCGGCAAGCGACACTTCCCGCAGCTCAGACACATCGCCAGCGTCGGCGAGCCGCTCGATCCCGAGTCCGTAAGGTGGGGAATCGAGACCTTCGGCCTGCCCGTCCACGACACCTGGTGGCAGACCGAGACGGGCGGCATCATGATCGCGAACTTTCGCGCCACCGACAACGTCCCGGGCTCGATGGGCCGACCCTTCCCGGGCATCGAAGCAGCCGTGGTGCGGCGACGCGGACGCTCCCTCGAGATCGTCGACGCCTCCGAGCAGGCCGGGGAGCTGGCGCTGCGCAGCGGCTGGCCGTCCATGTTCCGCACCTATGTCGGCGCGCCCTCGCGCTATCGCGAGTGCTTCGCAGACGGCTGGTACCTGAGCGGTGACCTGGTTCGACGCGATGAAAACGGCTGCTACTGGTTCGTCGGCCGTGTCGATGACGCCATCCAGTCTGCCGGTCATCTGGTCGGTCCGTTCGAAGTCGAGCGCGTGATGATGGAACATCCTGCGGTCGCGGACGTGGTGGCGTTCGGAAAGCCCGATCCCATCGCTTACGAAATCGTCGCCGCCTGCGTCGTTCTGAAAACCGGCTACGAAGCGGTCGACACTGTTCGGCTAGAGCTTCTGGCCCATGGGCGTCGACGCCTCGGCCCGGCTGTCGCGCCGCGTGAGATCACCTTTCTCCCGGAGCTCCCCAAGACACCATCCGGAAAGACGCTGCGGCGCCTTCTTCGCCACTCGGACTCGTAGAGAATCCTCCGCGCCGAGGCGCCGCCTCACCGTGGTAGCCTTCCCTGTCCGGGCTGCGCGTGCATCGACACACCAGCCGAGAGCAGGAGAAACCCGCAGATGACAGAAGAGCAGGTTCGAACCGCGGTGCAGGAGACGCTCGCTCGGGTGGCGCCGGAGGCGGCGTCTCTCAGCCTGCATCCGACAGCCAATTTCCGCGATCAGTTCGAGTTTGATTCGATGGATTTCGTCTCGTTCGTACTTGCTCTCGACAAGATGCTGGAGCGGCGCACACCGGAAGCCGACTACCCTAGACTCTCGAGCCTTGCCGGGTGCATTGCCTACCTCGCCGAGACGGAAGCCCCGGCGGCGAGGGGGTCGTGAGTGCCCGCCGGCTGGCCGTTCCCACGCGCCACCGGCTCGGACGAGCGGCTGAGCCTCGACGCTTCAGCGTGTCGAGATGGGGATAAAGTGCTTGACAACGGCGGGATGCACAGTAAGAATAGCGGCCGTTCCGTTAACGTATTCGGAAATTTGGATCCGTTCAGCTCACTCAGTAGTTACACGGAGAGGTTTCGGTGAAGGACCACACCATCATCTTTGTGCCCCACACGCGAGCCCGATTTCGCAAGTGGCGGATCACAAGTCGACAGATCATGGGAGTCGCAGGTGCTCTTGTCTTCCTCCTCGCCGTGTCCGTTTTCACCACCTGGTCTTTTTTCACCAACACCGTAGATCGCAGCGAGCTCAAGCGGGTACGAGCTGAAAACGAAGAGCTCCGTCTCACCAATCGCTCGTTCGAGGGAAGCATCCTCGGCCTCGAGAAGCAGCTCAACGACTTTGAAGAGCGCACCCGCCGACTGGCTATCGTCGCTGGACTCGAGAACCTCTCCCCGGCGTCGGAAGCCGGTATCGGAGGCGGCAGCTACGCCGAGAGCCTGGATGTTCTCGCTCAACGCGCGGATGCGGTCGTTGGCGACCTCGGGAGAATCACGGGTCGGTTGGACGAGAACGGCCGTTGGCAGCGTGCAATGCCCACGCTGGCGCCGGTGCGAGGCATCCTCACGAGCGGCTTCGGATATCGCCGCGACCCTGTCACCGGACGTCGAGCGAATCATCTGGGGGTCGACATTGCCACCGCGCCCGGGCGCGAGGTCCTGGCTCCTGCACCCGGTCTCGTCGTTCAGGCCGGCCGAGTCGGCGGCCTGGGGAATGCTGTCTACGTATCGCACGGCTACGGAGTGACGACGCGCTACGGTCACTTGTCGAGGATCTCCGTCGTCCCCGGCCAGCGTGTTGAAGAAGGGGAAACCCTGGGCCTCGTGGGCAGTACCGGCAAATCGACCGGTTACCACCTGCACTACGAAGTGCGCGAAAACGGACAGCCCAAGAACCCCATCTATTACCTCCTCGACTGGCCGCGGGCCAACAGCTCCTAGACCAACCCTCACCGGATCCGGGCTCGGCGCCCCAATCGCCGGGAATGGCGCCTGCTTGCCGGGTGTTTCCGCCGACGATGCTAAACTGGGACAACGTCCAGTGCTTTCCTCGTCGCCACCAACTCATGCTTGAAGGTTCCTGATGCTAAACCGGGCACTTACCAAAGTTTTCGGCAGTCAACACGAGCGTGACATCAAGCGCATGCAGCCGCTGGTCAGTGCGATCAGCGAGCTCGAACCGACGATCGAGAAACTCTCGGATGCCGAGCTGACGGCAAAGACGGCCGAGTTCAGACAGCAGCTCGACAATGGCGCGAGCCTCGACGACCTGCTGGTTGCGACCTTCGCCGTGGTCCGCGAAGCAGCCCGGCGAACCGTTCACATGCGCCCCTTCGACGTCCAGCTCATCGGCGGCATCGTCCTCCACCAGGGCAAGATCGCCGAGATGAAGACCGGCGAAGGAAAGACGCTGGTCGCCACGATGCCCGTGTACCTCAACGCGCTCGAAGGCCGAGGCGTCCACGTCGTCACGGTCAATGACTACCTGGCGGGACGCGACGCCGAGTGGATGGGTCAGGTGTACCGCTACCTTGGCTTGTCGGTCGGCTGCATCCAAACCGGTCTGACCGACGAGGAGAGGCGGCAGGCCTACGCGTCGGATATTACCTATGGGACCAACAACGAATTCGGCTTCGACTACTTGCGCGACAACATGAAGTTCGACCTGAAGTCGATGGTTCAGAGGGGTCATCACTTCGCAATCGTCGACGAAGTGGACTCCATTCTCGTCGACGAAGCACGCACGCCTCTGATTATCTCGGGACCGTCCGAGGAATCGGTCGACAAGTACTACCGAATCGACAAGATCATTCCCCGCCTCAAGCGCGGCGAGGAGATCGAGGAAGGCGACGTCAAGTACACGACCGGCGACTTTCTCGTCGACGAAAAGGCTCAGACTGTCACCCTGACCGACGACGGTGTGGCCACGGTCGAAAAGCTCCTTGGGGTCGAGAATCTCTACGATCTCGAGAACATGGACCTCATTCACGGCGTCAATCAGGGCCTGAGGGCGCACCACCTGTTCAGACGGGATGTCGAGTACCTGATCAAGGACGGTCAGGTCGTCATCGTAGATGAGTTCACGGGCCGCATGATGTCGGGAAGACGATGGTCGGACGGTTTGCACCAGGCCGTAGAAGCCAAGGAAGGCGTTCGGATCGAACGCGAGAACCAGACCTTGGCAACGATCACCTTTCAGAACTACTTCCGCATGTACGACAAGCTTGCGGGCATGACCGGCACGGCGGAGACCGAGGCGACCGAATTCGGGGAGATCTACAAGCTCGACGTCATCGTCATTCCGACCAATCGACCAATGGCGCGCACAGACCACCCAGATCTCGTCTTCCGGACGGCAGGCGAGAAATGGAATGCGGTGGTCGATGAGATCCAGGAGCTGAATGCAATAGGACAACCCATGTTGGTGGGCACGATCTCGATCGAGAACAGCGAAATGCTGTCCAAGATGCTCAAGCGAAAAGGAGTGTCCCACGTCGTACTGAACGCGAAGTTCCACGACAAGGAAGCGTCGATCGTCGCTCAGGCCGGGCGCAAGGGTGCCGTCACTATCGCCACCAACATGGCCGGTCGCGGAACCGACATCGTTCTCGGCGGCAATCCCGAAGGCCTGGCACGATCAGAAGCCGATGCCGACGCTGAACCCGACGACTTCGCCGCGGCAAATGAGCGGTATGAAGCGCTGTGCAAGGACGAGAAACAGGCGGTTCTCGCGGCCGGCGGCCTGCACATTCTCGGCACCGAGAGGCACGAGTCGCGGCGCATCGACAACCAGCTTCGAGGCCGCTCCGGCAGGCAGGGTGACCCAGGATCCTCTCGCTTCTTTCTCTCACTCGAAGACGACTTGATGCGCATCTTCGGCACCGATCGCGTTCAGGGATTGATGGGCCGACTCGGGATGGAAGAAGGCGAAGCCATCGAGCACAGGATGGTCA
>JAOTUP010000180.1 GCA_029863825.1 Acidobacteriota bacterium
ATCGGCGACGCCAACCTGAGGATGGAGATCTATCGGCGCATCGCTGCCGGTTCGGAGAGCGAAGACGAGTTGATCGCCGAGCTCGAGGATCGCTTCGGGAAACCGCCGCTCGAGGTGGCCGAGTTGATGGGCGTGGCGGCGGTTCGGCGCCACGCCGAGGCTTTGAGGATTCAGTCGATCACCGGAGGACGAGGGCGGTTGAGAGTACGGTTTCGGCACGACACCAAGGTGTCGGCCGAGACGTTGATTCGTCTGGTCGGAGCGGAGCCCGATGCCAGCTTCAGCCCGAACGGCATTCTCACGCTCGACGGACTCCGAAGCGGAGCCTGGGTCGAGGCGACCAGGCAGCTCCTCGAAAGACTCTCGGCATGAAGTTTGATCGCCGTACGCTCCTCACGTTCGCCACGGTGGTTCCGATGTTGGTCGCTGTCGCTGCCTGTGGATTGCGAGACCTGCCGGCACCTGATGTGGTCGCACGCATCGACTCGCTCGAGCTGCCCAACGCGGAGTTCGAAGCCTACCTGCGCAGTAACTCGGTGGCGCTGGAAGCCGGTCTCAGCAGCAAGGTGTTGAGCGGCCTTTTCGATCAATACATCGACGAGGTGCTGCTGGCGCGGCTGGCGGTCGACGGCGGCTACCTGGTCGCCGAGGAGACCGAGGAGCAGGCGGTCGACCGGATGATTACCGCCGCGATGCCGGAGAACGTGTCCGGCACCGACATCGACGAATACTACGCTCAGCATGAAAGCGACTACGCGGAGGAAGAGCAGGTGCTGCTGCGACAGATTCTGGTCGAGGACCGTGAGCTGGCCGAAGCCGCGCTCGAGGCCGTCAAATCCGGTATGAGCTTCGACGAGGCGGCTCGAAAGTACTCGCAGGGTCCTGGTGCCGAGCTCGGCGGCCTGCAGGGTGTGCTCGGTCGAGGGGACCTCCCCCCAGCGTTCGCCGAGGTGATCTTCTCTCTGGGTGTCGGCGAGGTGAGCGAGATCGTCGCTGCCGACTACGGGTTTCACCTGTTCCAGGTCATCGAAAGGCGATCGGCAGCCGCGGCCGATGTCTCCGAGGTCCGCCAGTCCATAGCTGCGCGGCTGCGTCAGAGAATGCGCGCTCGGATCATTGCGCGGCTGGTTGAGGACGCGCGGAGGAGCTACAATGTCGAGGTGTATGCGCGAAACCTGCCGTTCAATTACGAGGGCCTGTATGAGTAGGGACACGGCGTCAGAGGGCGCCAGGAAGCAAGCCGTCGCAAGCGCCGTCGCGGCGATTGCCCTGGCCGTTTCCGTCTGCGCGCCCGCGTCTGGTGTCGAACTGAACCGGGTAGTCCTTCGGGTCAACAATCGCATTGCGACCTCATACGACTTTGAGAAGCTGAAAGCGGAGCGCCTGGCAGCACTGGCGCGCGCCGAGATGCCTGACGCCGAGAAGCAACAGCGAGCAGCGACGGTTGGCGTTGCGGTCATGAAAGAGCTTTTCGATGAGTTGTTGGTGCTGTCGCGGGCCGATCAGCTCGATATGCGAGCGGCGGAAGCAGATGTCCAGGCGGCGATCGAGCAGACGAAGAAGAACTTCGGGATCGTCAACGAAGAAGACTTCGAGAGCGCGTTGGCGGCCAACGGCATGACGCGGGAGCAATTCCGCGATCAGATGGTCAAGAACATCCTCATCCGGCAGGTCATGAGCCGCGAGGTGTATTCGAAGATTGTCGTCGAAGAGGAGGACCTGCGCCGCTACTATCAGCAGAATCCGGACGAGTTTCGCGAGCCGGCGAAACGGCGATTGCGCGAAGTGGTTGTCCTCACGTCGTCGCAAGGTGCGGAGGACCTGGAGCGATCGGCGCAGGAGCTGCGACAGAGCATCTTGTCGGATGAAGCGGATGCCGTTGTCGCGCGGTGGGAAGAAGACGGCAGGTCGACCGGTTGGATCGACTTGGGGTGGGTCGAGGTCGGGGATCTGGACCCCCAACTCGAGGGAGCACTGGACGAGCTCGAGGCCGGTGACGTGAGCGTGCCGACGCCGGCGAGAGGCGGCCTGCACGTTATTGAAGTCATCGAGAAACGGCCTGCCCAGCTGCGTAGCTTCAAGGATGTCAGCGCCCAAATCGAGGCCGCCTTGAGCGATCAACGCTTCGAGGAAAAGCTCGTCGGTTACATGCGCGACCTCGAGAGAAACGCCTATATCGAGTCTGATCCTCCCCCGGAGGCAGCGGGGTTTCGCAGCGGCCGGGCGGCCGAGCGCCGGCTGATAGACCCCCTCGAATCCCAGCTGGCCGGCTCGAGTTCGACCGTGCCGGTGGAGGAGCCCGCGGCGGAGGGTGAGGGTGCCGAGCCAGTGAAAGGTGATGACGGCAACCCTGATGACATGGCGGACCCCGAAGAGAAACCCAATCCCTCCCGATAGCCCCTGAAAAACCGGATCTTTCACCCAACCGCGACTGCACACGTCCCCTGGTGGACAAAAATGGACAATAGTGGAGTCCGGTGGTAAACTCTCGCGGTCCAACGGGCAGTTGTAGGGTGAAATGTTTCGTGGAAGTGCGCCAGCCAAGATCGACGACAAAGGGCGTCTGAAGGTCCCCACGGGGTTCCGTCGCTCTTTGGAGGATCGGTACGGACGAGAGGTGTTCATCACCTCGGTGATTGGCGACTCGGTGCTCGTGTATCCGCTCGTGGAGTGGGAGGGAATCGAGGAGAAGCTCGCTGCCTTGCCTTCGACGGATCGGACGAAGCGTCATTACTTGCAGAGGGTTTCTTTCTTTGGTCAGCAGGGGCAGCTGGACGGCCAGGGAAGGGTCGTCGTGCCGCAACTCCTGCGCGAAAGCGCGGGCATGAGTGGAGAAGTCATTGTCAGCGGTCGGTTGGACCATCTCGAGGTCTGGAACCGGGAACGGCTGGAGAAGCGATTCGCCGAGCAGCCGTTCACCGAGGAAGATTTCGCGTATCTGGCCGAACGCGGGATCTGATCCCGCGCCGCTGTAGAGGTTCATTGAGTCGGGTAGGGTGGAACACGTTCCCGTTCTTCTCGAGGAGACGATCCGCCTGCTTGCACCGCAGCGAGGGGGGGTGTTCGTCGACTGTACGGTCGGTCTCGGCGGTCATGCCGAGGCACTGCTGTCGGCGAACGCAGACGTGCGGATTGTCGGGATCGATCGTGACCCGGAAGCGCTTGAGCGGACTCGAGTGCGGCTGGCGCGGTTTGGAGAACGCCTGCAGCTGATCGAAGGTGACTTCGGCGATCTTGCCGAGCTCCTGGAAGCGGTCGGCCTGCATTCGATTGCAGGGCTGTTGGCAGATGTGGGTGTTTCGTCTCTCCAGCTGGAGTCGGCAGGGCGCGGCTTCAGTTTTCGACGCGAGGGACCGCTGGATATGCGGATGGGTCGGTCGGGCCCGACTGCGGAGGAGATTGTAAATCGTTACTCGGAGGCCGCTTTGCAGAAAATCTTTGCAGAATTCGGTGAAGAAAGACGGGCGCGTCGACTGGCGCGCGCAGTCGTCGAAGAGCGCAAGAAGCGGAAGCTCCGAACCACCGGCGAGCTTCGGGAATTGATACTGCGTGTTAAACGTCGACGGCCAGGCCAGCGCGAAGGCCGCATCGATCCAGCGACACGGGTGTTCCAGGCGCTGCGCATCGAAGTCAATCGAGAACTCGAGCAGTTGAGTGAACTGGTCGATCAAGCCGTCCGCCTTCTCGACCAGGACGGGCGACTGGTGGTGATCTCTTATCACAGCCTCGAAGATCGGATCGTCAAGAACGCCCTGCGCCGATTGGCAGTCGGCAAGGTAGACGAAGTGACCGGTCGCCCCCATGCGCAGACTCGGCTGATCGAGGTGCTGACTCGTAAGCCCGTGCGACCGGGCGAGCGGGAAGTGTCGCTCAACCCGCGAGCCCGCTCCGCGCGGCTTCGCGCGGCTCGGAGGCTCTGAGTGCGACGCGCGTACGCCTTCACGAGGCCGGTGCTCAATACGTACCTGGCGCGCGATCGCGATCGCCGCCGTCGCCGTGAGTTGGGTTGGGTACTCCTCGCGGTGCTGCCTGTGGGAATCTGCGGCCTGGTGTACGTGTGGCTGCACTATCAGGTTCTGGTTACCGGGTACAACCTTCCAATTCTCGAGCGAAATCTGGACGCACGACTGCAGGTCGAGCGGAGCCTGAGCCTGGAGGCCACCTTCTTGGCGGCCCCGGAGAAGATCGAAAAGCGAGCGGTCGAGGAACTCGACATGATCGTCCCGGAAGCCGATCAGGTCGTCTTTGCGGAGCAGTTGCAGTGAAAAGCCGCCTGGCTCTTTTCATTGCCTTCGTTCTCGTGTGGGCCGGCGCCCTGGCAGCTCGGCTCCATCAGATCCAGATCGTAAGGTATGAGCAGTATTCGTCGCGGGCACAGGGTCAGCACTTCGAAGAGGTGGAACTGATCCCGCCACGGGGGACGATCTTCGATAGCCGGGGCAGAAAACTGGCAGCTTCGGTAGAGGTGGACTCGGTTTACAAACCGCGGGCTGTCGACGATCCGCCGGGCATGGCGACGGCGATCAGCCACGTCGTTGGAGGTGACCGTCGTGAGCTTGCCGCCAAGCTAGCAGGGGGAGGGTGGGCGTGGATCGCGCGACAGCTCGAGCCGTCGGTCGCCGAGCGCCTGAGAGCTTTGAACCTCGAGGGCATCCACTTCATCAAAGAGAGCAAGCGCTTCTATCCGTTGCAGTCTCTGGCCGGTCCCTTGCTGGGATTCGT
This sequence comes from Acidobacteriota bacterium, assembly GCA_029863825.1. Lineage (GTDB taxonomy): Bacteria > Acidobacteriota > Thermoanaerobaculia > Multivoradales > JAHEKO01 > JAOTUP01. Next base: position 4,723 of record JAOTUP010000180.1, read on the forward strand.
CGGGGTGGACCACGACGGCTTGGCGGGGCTCGAGGCGGCCTACGATGACGTCGTCGCGGGGGAGCGAGTCGTTCGGACGCTCCTCAAAGATGCACTCGACGGAAGAGCCGCGGCCCCCGGTGAGTCGTTCCTGGATGCCGAGCCAGGTGAAGATCTGCGTCTGACGGTGGACGCCGCCATGCAGTACATCGTCGAGCGCGAATTGGCACGAGCGATCGAAGCGCATTCTGCCAAGGCGGCGACAGCCGTTCTGCTGGATCCGTTCACCGGGGCGGTGCTGGCGATGGCGTCCCTGCCATCGTTCGATCCCAACCACTTTGCGGAGTCTCCGCAGGAGCACTGGCGTAATCGGGCCATTCAGGATGCCTACGAGCCCGGTTCGACGCTCAAGATGATCACCGCCGCGGCTGCCTTGGAAAGCAATGTGCTCGACCCGCTGGACACTCTCGATTGTGAACGTGGGTCGATCACTCTGGGAACGACGCGAATCCGTGATCACAAGCCGTTCGGTCTTCTCACCTTCAAAGAAGTCGTAGCGAAGTCGAGCAATGTCGGTGCTATCAAAGCCGGCTTGTTGGTCGGGGCCGCGGACCTCTCCCGCGAGCTAGACGCCTT
>JAOTUP010000181.1 GCA_029863825.1 Acidobacteriota bacterium
AGAGAGACGTGGCCCTGAATCGCCGAGGAGCGGTAACATCGCAGGCGGAGGGTGGCGAGAGAGGAGTCCCATGACAACCGTGAGAGAAGAGCTCGAAGTCGCATTCCTCGAAGATCATCGACTGCTGACGACAGGCCTCGAGCGGATCGCTGCCGCCCTGGCCAACGATGATCTGGAAACCGCCATCGAGGCGGCCGACGTCGTCGACCAGAATGTCGGTCCCCACATGCGTTTCGAAGAGGAGGAGTACTACCCTCGCTTGCGCAGCCTCCTCGGAGACGCCTTCGTGAACCAGCTCTATCATGAGCACGGAGAGGGGCAGGAGGCGATTCGACGGCTCGTGTCGGCGGGGCACGGGAACACGCTCAGCCCGTCGGCGCGCGAGGAAGTCGCCGGTCTCGTCAAGACCGCACTCGAGCACGCGCTCTCCTGCGGCACGCTGTTGAGTCATCTGGGCAGCTTCGATGAGTCCGAGCAGCGGCTTCTCGGCGAACGGCTCGATGCCCTTCGGAGGCTCGGCACGCGGTGGACAGAAGGGGTCGGGACCACCGGCTAGGACAACCCCGTGTGCAGACTCTACGGCTTTCGCGCCAATGAGCCGACCAAGGTCGAGTGCTCTCTCGTCCACGCCCAGAATGCATTAATGCGCCAGAGCAAGAGTGACAGCAAAGGAGAATCGCATTCCGACGGTTGGGGCATCGGCTGCTACGACGGCGACCGGCCGGCGATCGAGAAGCGCGAGTTGGCCGCCTGGGAGGATCTGCACTTCGGAGCCGCTGCCGAGCGGGTGTATGCACGAACCGTCATCGCCCACGTTCGCAATGCGACGGTCGGGGGGGCGACGATCGAGAACACTCATCCCTTCTCGCACGGGCGCTGGCTCTTTGCTCACAACGGCACCGTGAGGCCGCTCGACAAGCTCAGAGAGCGCCTGGAGGAGGAGACCGAGTCCGAATTGCTTGCCAGGCGCCGTGGGGATACCGACAGCGAGCTGACATTTTATTGGCTGTTGAGCAGGATGCGAGCAGCGGGCGTCGATCTCGATCAGAAAACTGCGAGCGCCGAAGAGCTGGCTGCGATACTGGTACGGGCGGTCACAACGCTGGATGAGCGAAGCCGAGTCGCCGGCAGCGAGCGACCGGCGATGCTCAACTTCGTTCTCACCGACGGTGTGAGGCTCGCGGCTTCGAGGCATCGCCGAACGCTCTGGTGGCTGGAGCGAGAGGGTGTTCATGACTGTGAGATCTGTGGCATCCCCCACATCCGCCATGACCCCTCGGTCGAGTACCGAGCGGCGGTCGTGGCGTCGGAGCCGATCACTAACGAGGCGTGGCGGGAAGTGCCCGACGGCTCGGTCGTGGCGATCGACGAAGATCTGCGGACAATGGTTGTTACGATCTAGCCGGCGCGCAGGAATTGCCAGCGCAGCCGCTGGCCGGCGGGAGCGGCTTCGTATACCAACGGCTCGATCACCCTGGCGTGTCGCCGCAGCAGGGACGAGATCGTCTGTCCCCGCGCGGCCGCCTCGATGATCTCGGCCGCATCGGAGCCTGACTTCGAAAGAAACGTCTGCCACGCGGCCTGGCGGATCGACATAGCACCGATCGAGACGTTGGGCATAGCACCGAGACCGCGCTTCAGAAGCGCGATCTTGGGCTTGAGCTTCGCCGGTGCTTCCATCGCCTCTCGTTGCCAACCGGTGTAGGGCTTCGGGATCAGAATATTGGCCCCGACGTGGATGTGACCGATAACGCCTGTCGGTGCGAGCTCCTCGAGCATTACGCGACGGCAAGCAGCCACCAACTCGACGATTGCCTCGACGTCTTCAAGTGTCTCGCCCGGAAGGCCAACCAGGAAGTACAGCTTCAACTGGGTGAAGCCCTGGCGGAATATCAGGCGCACCTTGTCGAGCACGAGCTGGTTGGGAATCGGCTTGTTGAGTCGCTCTCTCAACGAGTCACTGCCTGTTTCCGGGGCCAGGGTGATGGACCGGTCGCCGGACGCGAAGAGCGCCTCGAGGACGCCGTCGGTGACCGCCGGGATCCGCACGGACGACACGGCCGTGCGGAATCCGAGGGTGTTCGCCTGTCTGAGGATCATCTCGATATCCGGATGATCTCCAACCGCGGTCGCCACGAATCCGAGCTGGTCGGTGACTGCTCGTGCTCGCTCGACGGCCGCGAGGATGAACTCGGTCGGATGCCAGCGGAATCGCCCCATGCCGAACGTCGCCCAGCAGTAGCGACACTTTTCCGGACAACCGCGCGACATCTCGATCAAGAACTTGTTCGAGAACTCGGTGTGCGGGGTCACGATCGCGGTGGTCGGCAGATGACCGGGGCGTCGCATGGCATTCTCTGACAGCTCGAGCTTGACGAGCTTGGGGGAGAAGGCCTGACCCTCCGGATGGTGATGCGACGGGACGAAGTAGCCCGGCTGCGCTGCCAGGCGCTCGCAGACCGCCTCGCGTGTCCGCTCTTCGGCCAGTGTCGGCAAGAGAACTGGAAGCAGATTCTCGGCCGCTCCGAGCACGAAAACATCCGCGAATTCGGCCAGCGGTAGGGGGTTGATCATGGCGCAGGCGCCACCGACGATGACAACCGGGTCGTGCTCGCTTCGCTGTTCCCGGCGCAGCGGAATTCCCGCTCGATCCAACAGACGGAGAAAATTCACGTAGTCTTCCTCGAAGGAGATCGAGAAGGCGACCGCCCCGAAGGCGTTGAGCGGCGAGTCGTCCTCGACCGACAACGGCATGCCGTCACCGTCGGTGAAGAACCTGTGGCACGTCCAGTCCTCCTCCTCGTGCACCAGCTCGTATACACGCTGCAGTGCCAGCGAGGACATGCCGATTCGGTATTCGTTGGCGTAGGCCAGAGCCAGCGCGTGGCGTCCCTGGGTGGAAAACGGCTCCACCGGCCGCTCGGCGGCGCGCGTCTCGTGCCAGCTGTGCTCTTCTCTCTGTCTTCTCTTCATCGGACCGTTCCCGTGCCGGCGGATTCTACCGGCTCGCTCCCGGCGGCCGCCGGTAGACCTCGGTCATGGGTCCGCTCTGGCGCCCAGAGTCCGACGAAATGAGCGATCGTGAACCACGATCATAGCCGAGCCGATCGACCGACTCTTGTACACTCTCCGGCCACGAGATCCCGAATCGCGAAATCCGGAGTCGCCTCCAATTGCGTAGAGGGGTCAAGACGGCGCGGGTTCAAGAGACGTCTGCTCTACCGAATGAGCTCTGTATCGCCAACCGCAGATCAGGAAGCGCAATCCCCCCGTGTCGAGTTGCGTCATCTCGACACGCTCTGGTTCCAGGTTGGAGGGACGCTGTGCAACCTCGCCTGCACCCATTGTTTCGTCTCCTGCTCACCGACTAACCACACTCACGAAATGATGCGCCTCGAAGAGGTGTTGACCTTCCTCGACGAAGCTGCTTCGCTCGGGGTCAAGGAGTACTACTTCACTGGTGGCGAGCCGTTCTTGAACCCCGAGATGGAGGCGATCCTCGAACACACGCTCGCCTACGGTCCGGCCACCGTGTTGACCAACGGACTGCTGCTGGATCGCACTCGCAGCCGTCGGCTCGCCGGCATCGCCGAGGCGGCGGACTATTCCCTCGATGTCCGCGTATCAATCGACGGGTACTCGGCCGAGAGCAACGATCCGATTCGCGGCAGCGGCACATTCGACCGCATTCTCAGCGGCGTCGCCAACCTGACGGCCGCCGGCCTCAATCCGGTCCTCACTGTCACCGAAGTGCACGATGAAAACAGCTCTGCCTACGGCAAAGAGAGGTTCTTCTCCGTCCTGCGTCGTCTCGGTATCGACAAACCGCGGCTCAAGATCCTCCCTCTTTTTCCCATCGGCGCCGAAGCGGAGCGCGGCACCGCCTATGAAAGCTGGCAGCGGCTGCGAAGCTCAGATGCTCCAGCCGACGGCTGGGATCATCTCCAATGCTCGACATCGAGAATGGTCACCGATCAGGGCGTCTGGGTCTGTCCCATCCTGGTCAATGAACCGAGCGGTAAGATGGGTGCGACCCTCGCCGACACTCTCCGTCCGTTTCCCCTCGCCCATGCTGCGTGCTGGACCTGCCACGTCTACGGCGTCAGCTGCAGAACTTGATCGGCATCAAGAGCGACCCGTATGTCCCACCGCATGCCTAAATCCGAGCGCTCATTACGGCAAAGAGCCGAGAAGCGGGCGCGGCTCACCGCGCACGCGGGACTTGCCACCTGGGGGGAGAGGCTCGTGCCCCTCGGCCAGTTTCGCAGTGCCACTGCGGCCGCCGGCCGCACCCTCGACAGTGCAGCGCAAGAAGCCACCCGCCGCGACTTTCTCTCGCACCAACCGGACCCGACAACTGTCGAGGGTCCGTACTCCCGCATCGCAGTTTTCGGCGGCGTCTACAACAATCATCCGGCGCTGGCTGCACTCCTCGATGAAGTGACCTCGCGCAGTGCGGACGCGATTTACTGCCTTGGCGACCTCGGTGGCTTCGGACCCCACCCGAACAAGGTCAGACCTCTACTCGAGGAGGGCGCCGTTCGTGTCATCCAGGGCAACTACGAAGAGTCTCTTGCCGCCAATCACCAGGACTGCAATTGCGGCTACACCGATCCTCGCGATAATCACTTCGCCGACGTCTCCTATCGCTACACGGCCGAAAACACGTCGCTTGGTTTCAAACGCTGGATGGGCACACTGCCACGGCGCCGACGGGTTCTCGTCGGCAACCGCGAGCTGCTCCTCGTACACGGCTCACCCCGGCGCATCAACGAGTTCCTCTTCGCCTCGACCACTCCCGTACCGTTTCTCGAGATGCTCCTGGACCAGGAAAAAGCAGATGCTCTGTGTTGCACCCACACCGGCCTCGAGTGGCATCGGCCGCTCCCCTCGGGTCGCGATGCGATCAATGTCGGCGTCATCGGCCGGCCAGCCAACGACGGCCGGCCCGTGGTTCGCTATTGCTGGTTGGAGGAGGCGCGAGGGAAGCTCGCCGTCGAGCTGGTGGAACTAGCCTACGATCATCGGCTTCTGGCACAGGAGATGCGGCGCGAAGAGCTTCCCAACGAGTTCATCGAGACCATCCTCGACGGCTGGTGGACAACCTGCTTGGAGATTCTTCCGGCCCGCGAGCGCGCCCGTTCGCGACACTGAGCGAGCGAACCCCAATCGCCCCCCTTTCGATCAGCACCATGACAACGATACATTCTGTTTATGAAGAAAACCCACATCGCTATTCTCGGCGCCGGCCCGACCGGTCTCGAAGCGGCACTCGCCGCGGTTGATTTCGGCTTTCCGTTTACCCTCTACGAGGCTTCGTCCGGCGTCGCCGGCCA
>JAOTUP010000182.1 GCA_029863825.1 Acidobacteriota bacterium
GCAGGCGCTCGGAGTCACGACGATTCTCTTCCACTCCCGCGGTTTGCAGGCTACCCAAGTGCTCCAGGTCGGCGCCGGCAGAGAAGTGATTGCCGGCACCGCTCAGCAGCACCGCTCTGACACCTTCGGCCAGCCAATCGCGCCGGTAGAGGTCGGACAGCAAGCCGATCATCTCGGGCGATAGTGCGTTCGCGCGCTCCGGAGCGTCCAGCGTCACCCACAGCAGGTCGTCATCACGATGCCAGCTGACAACCGATCCGCTCGCATCACTGTTGTGGGAACTCATGGTGCTTCTCTGCTCGACGTCCCGAATCAGCGAATCAGCGACCAGAAGACTCCGAATATCCCGGCAAAGCCGATGACGACGTAGACGACCGCGGTCCATGTATTTGGCTCAGGGGACAGCATCTCGGTAGTGAATCCTTGAAGAAACACGCCCAGCAACCCCGCTCCTAGAAACTGAAACAGGACGTCCTTGCGGTTGCGTCCCGTAGCTCGCAGGCGCTGGACGGCATACTGAACGTCTTTCTTCTGCACGATCGGATGTTGCCGGGCCTTGGCGGCAGATGTCGATTCGCGAATAAGTCGCTCGCCGTAGCGGCGAATCTTCTGCACCGCCAGTGCCCGCGCGTTCTCATGAAACTCGAGTTGCTCGGCTTCGTCGGGAAAAAGCTCGGGACTCAATTGCTCACACCTCGTAGCTTCGTCGATATGTCGACCGTGAATCCATCTGCGTCGTCAGTTCTCCCAGCGCTTCACGGATCATCTCTCGTTCTTTCTCCGAGATGGTGCGTGGGAAGTGGACGCCGCCGGCGACCTGAATCATCGTCAGTCCCAGTCCCAACAGCAGGACCATCGCCAGGCTGAACAGCGTGATGGCAACGGCTTCGGAGCGATCGATCCATGCCGTCGGTAGTACACGCACAAAGAGCGCCGCGACACCTGAGACCATCAGCATCGAAAAGAGACTGAACAACACCGCAGCGCGGTTGGTAGGAGCTTCGAGAAAAAGACTGACCTGCTCCCGAGCCTCCTCCAATCGTTCGGTGACAGACAAGCTGCTCTCTTCCCCGTGCCGCGGCAATAGACCGATCAGCGACCTGACCAGCTGACTCAGCGTCAGATCTGCTTCGACACCTTCGCTTTCTTCGAGCTCGGCTCGCCGCTTGGCCAACTCATCGAGGATGATCTTGCTCGGCGGTGGTGAGTCGCCGACATAGTCCGCCATCTGCGACACTCTGCATCCGGCTTCGATCAACGGCTGAATGTCGATTCCCGTTTCAACGCCGATGCTCTCGAACATGCTCGCCAGCTCTTCGGTCGCGATATTGCCCACAGAATGGCGAACGGTGATCGCGCCACCAATTCCACCAACCGATGCATCGAAAATTCTGATGCCTGCACGGTATGCCACATATGCGTTCGTGATCCCCAAACCCCGCCGGTCATGCAGATGGACGCCGATGTGGTCGAGACCGAGGCGTTCCGCCAGAGGCGACACCATGCGCTCGATATCCTGCGGTGTGGCCAAGCCATCGGTATCGGAGAGCGCCACGGCCTCACTCCCCATGTCGACCAGGCGCCGACAGATCTCTTCCACCTTCTCCACCGACATCTCTGAACCGGGCTGCGTCCTGTCTCGAAACGCATAGGAGAGGTACCCCCGCAGTCTGTACCCGTCCTGCCTCGCGGCAACTGCCACCGTCTCCGCCGCATCCAGGGCTTCGGCCACGCTCATTCTCGTATTGGCACGAGAGTACGCTTCCGAGGCGGAGACGAACAACGCCACCGTATTGACGCGCGGGGCTTCCCGCAGGCGTTCGTAGTACTCGAGGGTCGGAGCCAGGGCGGCGACTTGCCCATCGTAAGGAGGCATACGTCGAAGGAGCTCGGCGGTGTCTCGCATCGCCGGGACCACCCGCGGATTCACGAATGAACCCACTTCAATATAGGGCACTCCCGCTCGGATAAGCGCCTCCACGAGCTGCAGCCGTGCTTCCAACGGAATGACGGCATGCCGATTCAGGACCTGCATCCCGTCACGAAGCGACACATCGCAGATCTTTACGTCCGGCATCGTTCCTCGCGCGGTGTCTCAGCCTCCCCGCGCTGGTGATCATACTCGCGCCGGGCGCATCTCATGTTTGAAGCACTCCGGTCTTGAACTCGGGAATCTCAGGATTGTGAGCCGCGCAGGCAAGCGACCGGGCGATTACCTCGCGCGTCTTGACCGGGTCGATAATGTCGTCGACCCACAGTCTCGCCGCCGCGTAGCGCGGGTCCATCGCGTCCCGGTAGTGCTGCTCAATGCGCTCCAGCAACTCTTCCTTCTCATCTTCTCCCACTCCATCGCCGCGGTTCTTCAACTGAATCGCCAGCAAGGTCCGCGATGCTTGCTCGCCACCCATCACGGCGATTGCCGCGGACGGCCACGCGTAGAGGAAGCGGGCACCGTAGGCTTTGCCGCACATCGCGTAGTTGCCTGCCCCGTAGGAATTGCCACAGAAGACCGTGATCTTCGGCACTACACTATTGGCCACCGCGTTGACCATCTTCGCCCCATCTTTGATGATGCCGCCTCTCTCGGCTCGGCTTCCGACCATGAAGCCCGTGACGTCCTGAAGGAACAGGAGTGGGATGCGCTTCTGGTTGCACAGCTCGATGAAACGAGCTCCCTTGTCCGCCGAGTCGGAGTAAATGACACCGCCAATCTGGAGCTCCTTGTCTCCACCCTTGCTTCCCGTCTCTCGCGTCACGATGGAGCGCTGATTCGCCACCACGCCGACCGACCATCCGCCAACCCATCCCGTGCCACACAGGAGAGTCTGCCCGTAGGTGGCTTTGAATTCGTCGAATTCGCTACCGTCGAGAAGTCTCGCCAGCACCTCCCGGGTGTCGTAGGGTCGAGACTTGTCCATCGGTACGATGCCATAGAGGTCATCGATCGCGTGGAGCGGCTCGCGCGGCTCGCGGCGTGCGAATGGTGCCTGTGGCGGCATCCCAAGCTGCGCGAACTGTCGTCTGATCTTGTCGAGACAACTCTCCTCGTTTTCGTGGCGATGGTCGACGACCCCAGAAATGTCGCACTGGACGGCCGCGCCACCGAGCTGTTGATTGTCGACCTCCTCGCCGATCGCCGCCTTCACCAAATGGGAGCCGGCAAGAAAAATCGAACCGGTTCCCTCCACGATGTGGGATTCGTCGCTCATGATCGGCAGGTAGGCCCCTCCGGCGACGCACGAGCCCATGATCGCCGCCAGCTGAAATACGCCTGCAGCCGACAGACGGGCGTTGTTGAAGAACGCCCTCCCAAAATGCTCTCGATCGGGAAAAATCTCGTCCTGCATCGGCAGGTAGACGCCTGCTGAATCCACAAGGTAGACGATGGGCAGTCGGTTCTCGAGAGCGATCTCCTGAGCCCGAAGCACTTTCTTGCAGGTCATCGGGAACCACGCGCCAGCCTTGACCGTCGCGTCGTTGGCCACGATCACCGCCTCGTGACCGCTGATCCTGCCGACTCCGACGACGACTCCCGCGGCGGGCGCTCCTCCGTGCTCCTCGTACATGCCCTGCGCTGCCCAAACCCCGAGCTCCATGAACACCGCATCAGCATCGCAGAGCCTGGCGACGCGCTCCCTCGCGCTCATCTTGCCCTTGGCTGCCTGACGCGCATGCGCCGCCTCGCCTCCTCCACCCCGAATAGCCTCGGCTTGTGCCGCCAGTTCGGACAGCCGCTGTCTCCAGAAGCCCTCTCGGCGCTTAAAAACGGCGTCTTTTTCGACTTGACTGTCCAGAATCGGCACCATACCTCCACGCGTCCGGATCATTATAAGTGGAGCCCCTTCAGAAGATGCCGCTTCCGAGAAAAGGGGCGCCAGTCGACGCAGCGTGAGGCCGACCGGCCAGGTCACCCGTCCATCAGGCGGTGTCTCGCTCGCGGCCAGGGACATGAAACTCCGGCAGTCCTGCTGCTAGCATTCGGTCGATGAGAATCCGTGTCGTTGCTTTTGCCAGCGCTGCCGAGGTCCTCGGTGGCCGTCAACTCGTCGTCGACCAGCCCGAGGGCACGAGTGTCAAAGAGCTTCTCGACTCTCTGGAGAAGACGGTCTCCGGCTTTGGAGCTCTTCGCCCGCGGCTCGCCGTTGCCGTCGACGGACACCTGGCCAACACCGACGAGGTGTTGACCGAAAGCGCTGAAGTCGCCCTGTTGCCGCCCGTCTCGGGCGGAAACGACGCCCGTTCGAAGATGCTCACGCCGAACGCCATTGACGTCCGTGATCTCCTTCAGGACGTCTCGGATCCCGCTTGCGGCGCTCAGGTGCTCTTTGTCGGTCGTGTACGCTCCGATCCCGGTGGTCCCACCGTCACTCGCCTGCATTACGAGGCATATGAGCCAATGGCTTCAAGGGCACTGGAGGGAATCTGCCGCGATCTGATGACCGCCGACTCCGGACTCCGGATGGCGGTTCTCCATCGTCTGGGTGAGGTTCCGCTGGGCGAAGCGAGTGTCGCAATCGTCACTGCCGCGCCGCACCGTGCCGCGGCATACAAGGCGAACCGAATTGCCTTGGAGCGGCTGAAACACGAAGTTCCGATCTGGAAACTGGAGTCCTTCGAGGACGGCTCGTCCGCTTGGCGGGAGGAAGAGCCACTGGCCACCGGCTTCTAGCTCGGCTCAGGCGGCGCCGGAGTACGCGTCGCCACGAGATCCGGAAGACGTTCTGCAAACCACCCGCGGAAACGAGCTTCGAGCTCCGGGAAGGTCATGCCCAGATGTCCGAGGAGAGTCTCCGGCGACACGGATTCGCCCAACGCGATACCGCTCAAGTATGCCAGCGCCGCCCGCCGCGTGCTCTCTTCTTCAACAAGGAATCGTACGAGAAACGCGCCTTGCGGATAGTGGAGTCGATGTTCCGGGGACACGAAGAGCTCCCAGTCCAGGCCAAGGAGCTCGCGGAGCGAGAGGGCGCGGCCCGACGCGAATGCCCGGTCGAGCTCGATCGCGGCTGCGTGACCGCCGGACCAGACTCGCGTCCTGCCATCGACGCGCGTGACTCCTCCCAGGTGCTCGGGTACGAGCCGCCCCGTCCCCAAGATCCGCGAATGTGCGAGGTCATCGGCCAACCCCTCGTCGAGCCACGGCGGCAGCGCCGGTCCCAGAGCTCTCCGGTTGAGCAAATGAGTGAGCTCGTGGACCAGAGTAGAGGCGACGTCTTCGCGGCCACGGTCCCCGACGAAGAGGACGACAACCCCCCGGCTGACGAGTCCCACCGCAGGGA
>JAOTUP010000184.1 GCA_029863825.1 Acidobacteriota bacterium
TTCTCACGACGACTTCATTCGGACCACCGAGCCCCGGCATCACCAGGCTGTCAGGGAGCTGATCCACCGGATCGCAGCTGCAGGAGATCTGTACGTCGCCCAGCACGACGGCTGGTATTGTGCCTCGTGCGAGAGTTTCTACACCGAGAAGGAGCTCCGAGAGGATCGTTCCTGTCCCATTCACGAGAAGCCGACCGAATGGCACGCTGAAGAGAACGTTTTCTTTCGCCTCTCCAAGTATCAGGAGAAGCTGCTCGAGCTATACGATCGAGTACCTTCGTTCGTGCGGCCGGAAAGTCGCGCCAACGAGGTCCGTAGCTTTGTGGCCTCGGGTCTCAGGGACTTGTCTGTAAGCCGGGTAGATCTTCCCTGGGGAGTGTCGTTCCCTGACCATCCGAAACAAACGGTATATGTGTGGTTGGACGCGCTCACCAACTATCTGAGTGTTCTTGGTTTCGGCGAGGAGTCCGCCGATTCATCCGCGTTTGAGACTTTTTGGAACGAACCGGAAGGCACGAGAATCCACCTTGTCGGCAAGGACATCCTGAGATTTCATGCCGTCTACTGGCCGGCGTTCCTGCTGTCGGCGGGGCTTCCGCTCCCTTCCACTGTCTGGGCCCACGGTTGGTGGCTTCGGGACCAACGAAAGGTCTCGAAGTCAGTGGGAAACATCGTGCGACTGGATGAGCTGATGGGTCAATTCGGTAGCGATCCTGTTCGATATTTTCTGCTTCGCGACATGGTCTTCGGTCAAGACGCTTCATTCTCCGACGAAGCGTTCATCGATCGGTTCAACAGCGATCTCGCCAATGATCTCGGCAATACGGTAAGTCGGATCGTCAAGCTCTGCCGCCGGGCGTTCGGTGGCCGGACGCCCCCGGAAGCGTGCTCGAACAATCCCGTCAAGGCAGCTGCGACGAAGGCGATCGCCGAGTATCGTGTGGCGATGGACGATCTCGCCTTTCATCAGGCTCTGGCCAGTCTGTGGCGACTGCTGGCTGAGGTCAATCAGTATCTCGTGTCGACGGAGCCGTGGAAACTCCTCAAGGACCCGGCAAACGAGTACCAGGTTGCGCGGATTCTGTGGAATGCCCTCGAAGGAGTGCGCTTGGTCGCGACCGGTCTGTTGCCGTTCATGCCGACATTGGCGCCCAAGGTCCTTGCGGCGGTTGGCGCGGCACGGCAGCCGGAGGGCTTGCCGGCGCTGGAGTGGGGCCATACACCTCTTGCCGTTGCACTGCCGGCATCTGGTTCACTGTTCCCGCGCGTGGACAAGCCTGCGTTTCTTGCCGGGGAAGAGGCAGACCCGCTGCCGGAGAGTGACGAAGAGGGGACCATGATCAGCATTGAGGACTTCTTTCGCAGTGAGCTCAAAGTAGCAACGATCACCGGCGCCGAGGCGATTCCGAAAGCCAGAAAGCTCTTGAAAGTCGAAATCGATCTTGGCGAGGGAGCTCCGAGGACGCTCGTCGCCGGGATCGCTGAACACTACACTCCCGATGAACTTATCGGTCGCCAGGTCGTCGTCGTTGCGAATCTCCAGCCGGCAAAACTCATGGGTGTCGAATCTCAAGGCATGGTGCTGGCGGCTTCGCAAGACGATCGTCCAATCCTCCTGCATCCAGATAGTCGGGTTCCGCCAGGAACGCCGGTCAAGTAGCGGCTGTCGTGGTTGCCGGCGAGTCTGTCGGACTTATCGATTCGCACTGCCACCTGCAGTCTATTGATCCTGCTGCGTTGGAGCAGTTGCTGGATGCGGCGAGGGAGGCTGGCGTTCGCGGCTTCTTGGCGCCGGCGATCACCCTGGCGGACAGCGAGCGACTCCTGGATCTGTGCCACACGCATGCGGACATCTGGTGCGCCGTGGGAGTGCATCCCCATGAAGCGAAGACCTGGTCGTCGGGTGACGATCTGCGGCTGCGGAATCTCCTGGACGAGCCGAAGGTCATCGCAGTGGGCGAATGCGGTCTGGATTTTCACTATGACTACTCCCCTCGAGAGATGCAGCTTTCGGTGATGAAAAGTCAGTGGGAGATCGCCATCGATGCTGATGTGCCGGTGGTCGTGCATAACAGGAACAGCAATGAGACGATGCTCGCAGCGCTGAGAGAGCCCGGATTCCACTGCCTGCAGGGTGTTTTTCATTCGTTCGCGGGCGGTGAGGTACTCGCTCGGGAGATCTTGAGAAGGGGATTCCGACTCGGCTTTTCAGGCATGGTGACGTTTCCCGCTGCAGCCAACGTGCGCGACATCCTGCCTCTGACGCCCCTCGAGCGGCTGCTGGTCGAGACCGATACGCCATACCTGGCGCCCGTTCCGCACCGAGGCAGGGAAAACCGCCCCGAATACGTTGTCGAGATAGCCAGGAGAATCGCTCGCGAGCTCGACATTCCGTGCAAGGACCTCTTCGCGACGACGACGGCAAACTTCTTTGCCCTGTTTCGTCGCTCCGGGAGGGCGGCCCCGGACGACGGCTCTTCGACGCTGAGCTAGACTGGGTTCGGGACGTCCACGAAATCGGCCTCGATGCCGAAGCGGTCACGCACGTGTTCGCCGAGTGCTCGAATCCCGAGGCACTCGGTTGCGTAGTGCCCGGCGGCGACAAAGCATACGCCTGCTTCGTTGGCGAGGTTGCTGACCCATTCGCTGGCTTCACCGGTAATGAAGATATCGATTCCGGCGCCTATCGCCTCGTGCAACAAGCTCTGGGCCGCACCGCTTACCACGGCGGCGGTAACCAGCCCGTCCGCTGGCCTCCTGCCGAGGAGCAGCGGCTCCTGCGCGAAGACACGGCGGCACCGTCGTGACAGCTCTTCGGTATCGAGGGAGGTCTCAAACACTCCGCGAAATCCGATCGGCGCATCACCAGCGACGCCGAAGCGTTCGAGTCCTTCGAGTCCGAGCGCTTTGGCGGCAAGGATGTTGTTGCCGACCTCGAGATGGGCATCGAGAGGCAAGTGATAGGCAATCAAGCTGAGTCGGCTCTCGATGAGCTGCGCGACGCGTCGATAAAGAACTCCGGTGAGGGGCGAAGGTTGCTTCTCCCAGAACAGTCCGTGATGGACGAGGACGGCGTCCATTCCTCGCGCTGCAGCCACTTCAAAGAGCTCGGCGCATGCTGAGACGCCTGTGGCGATCTTCTTGATCGGGGTTCGGCCTTCCACCTGTAGGCCGTTGGGGCCGTAATCCTGAAACGCAGAGGACTCGAGGTAGGTATCGAGGTAGGTGACGAGATCCGCCAGCGGGACGGGCGTCTGGTTACTCGACGGAGGTTGGGGCCTCGTCATGCGGGTTTTGCAACTGTTGTTTGATCGATTCGAACTCGGAGTGGCATGTCTGGAAGGCGTCTACGAGGTCCGGATCGAAGTGAGTAGCCCGGTCCCGGGTAATCCTCCGGATAGCCTCTTCGTGATCATAGGCAGGCTTGTAGGGACGATGGCTGGTGATTGCATCGTACGCGTCTGCCAGGGCGACAATTCGGGCCGCCAAAGGGATATCCTCACCGCTTATCCCGTTTGGATATCCGCTTCCGTCCCATTTCTCGTGATGGCTGTACGCAATCTCCATCGCCATCAACAGGAACGTATGGCCCTTGAAGGTCTCAATGACCGACTTGAGGGTGTCACCGCCGATAGTGGCGTGAGACTGCATGGTCGACATCTCGTCTTCTGTCAACGGACCGGGTTTCAGCAGGATGGCATCTGGGATGCCGACCTTGCCGATGTCGTGAAGTGGACTCGATTTGTGGACCTGTTGAATAAAGTTGGAGTCGAGAGCCGGACCGTACTCGCCACGGCGAAGGGCTGAAGCGAGGCACTTCGAGTACGCTGCCATTCGATCCAGGTGAAGGCCAGTTCCACTGTCTCGGGACTCGGCCAGTTTTGCCAAGGTGATCAGCGCCAGGTCGCGGGTCTGGACCAGCTCCTGTGTCTGCGCCTGCACCATGCGCTCGAGATTGAGCCGGTACGCCTCATTCTGCTCGAGCAGGTGATAGCGTTCGAGGCCTCGCCTGATGGCGTTGGATAACTCCTCGAATTCGAAGGGCTTGATGAGGTAGTCGTACGCGCCTTCGCGTAAGCACTCGCGAACAATGGCCATATCGTTCTGCCCGGACACCATCACAACTTGAGTGTTGGAGGAAAGCCTCTTGACTCGCCGCAGCAGGTCGAGACCGTCCATTTGCGGCATGTTTACGTCGGAGACAATCAGGGCTGGGCGTGGCTCTTGGACCGAAAGATGAAGGGCCTCCTGTCCGTTTTCCGCCGCGTGCACGACGAATCCCATGCTGCGAATCTGGTTCGCGAGGAGGCGCAGCACAGACGCATCGTCGTCGACGACAAGAACTTGATCTGGGAGCTCGGCGGCTTCGCTCCACGAGTTGATCATGCCTGCATTGCCTCGTGTGCGGAGCGACGGTCGGCTTTAGCGCCGGTTTCGGCCGCCGCCTCCACCGCGACCGCCGCGATCACGGCCACCGCGATCGGAGTCCCGGCGCGGGCGACGGGAGCCGCCGTCGGAGGCGTCCGACTTGGGGAGATGCTCGTAGTCGGCCGGGTCATAGTCAGGTGACTCCATGATCACGACCTTGCGAGACAAGCGCACCTTGTTGTGCTCGTCGATGTTTATGACCTTGACCGTGACCTCGTCGCCCTCCTTAACGATATCAGATACTTCATTAACCCGATAGGGAGCCATCTCACTGATGTGTAACAGACCGTCGGTGCCCGGAAGGATCTGTACGAATGCGCCGTACGGCTCAACCCGGCGGACGATACCGGTATACACTTTCCCGATTTCCGCGCTTTCAGTGAGGCGCTCGATCATTTCGATCGCCTGTCTGGCGGCGATGCCGTCTGGCGAGGCGATCGTCACGCTTCCATCGTTGTCGACGTCTATTTCGCAGCCCGTCTCCTCGATGATCGAGCGGATGGTCTTACCTCCTGGCCCGATGATGTCGCGGATCTTCTCTTTGGGGATCTGAAGTGTGTGGAGTCTCGGTGCATACTGGGATAATTCAGGTCTGGGCGCGGCGATCTGGGCCTCCATGAGGTCGAGGATATGAAGTCGTCCGGCCAAGGCTTGCTGCAATGCCTGCTTCATGATCTCTCTGG
Organism: Acidobacteriota bacterium; assembly: GCA_029863825.1. Classification (GTDB taxonomy): domain Bacteria; phylum Acidobacteriota; class Thermoanaerobaculia; order Multivoradales; family JAHEKO01; genus JAOTUP01. The sequence goes on from JAOTUP010000184.1 coordinate 5,112, forward strand.
TGACGCCGGTGATCTTTATGTCCATCTGCAACGCAGTGATGCCCTGGCGCGTGCCGGCCACCTTGAAGTCCATGTCGCCATAATGGTCTTCCTGGCCGGCAATGTCTGAAAGGACGGCGAATCGGTCACCACTCTTCACGAGGCC
>JAOTUP010000183.1 GCA_029863825.1 Acidobacteriota bacterium
GACGCCTTTTCTCGCAGCCAGTACTTGACCGTCATGCCTGACCGGCATGTGGAAGAAGCCGCCGAGCGCATACTCATGTGCACGGGTAAGATCGGTCACGCATTGCGAGCCGAACGCGAGCGGCGTGGCGACACTCGTACGGCGATCCTCTCTATCGAACAACTCTACCCGTTCCCGAAACAGGCGTTGGCAGCCGAGCTCGACCGCTTGTCCCAGGCCCGGGACTTGCGTTGGGTGCAAGAGGAGCCTGGCAACATGGGCGCCCTGTTCTTCGTCGAGCCGCACATCGAGCCCCTGGCTCGCGGACGTCATCTTCGAACCATCAAGCGATCGGCCTCGGCGAGCCCGGCGACAGGCTCTGCCAAGGCGCATCAAATGGAAGAAAACACTCTCATCAAACTCGCGTATAACTGACATCCAGTGCACGACAACACTCGTATGAAGGAGGTTCTGATGAACAGCAAACTGATCGGTCTATTTATGGCGACGCTCACAGCGCTCGCGCTCGTTTCGCCGCTTGCTGCCGAGCGCGGCGACGACTCCAACCGAAAATCCAAGAACGGTCTCGCTCACGGCACGATCGACGGTGTCGACGTAACGATCGAGTACGGCCGGCCGAACGTCAAAGGTCGAGAGGTCTGGGGCAAGCTCGTCCCCCTCGGCAAGATTTGGCGAACAGGCGCTGACGAGGCGACGACGATCACTGTGAGTGCTGACGTGACCGTCGAGGATCAAGCTCTGCCGGTGGGGACGTACAGTCTCTTCACAGTGCCGGGCGAGACCACCTGGGAAATCGTCTTCAACAAGGTAGCCAAGCAATGGGGCGCTTTCAAGTATGACCCGGAGCAGGATGCCTTGCGAGTCAGCGTGCCATCCGCGCCGGCTGATTTCGTGGAATCCCTGACTTTCGAGATCGATGCCGACTCGGTGGTCTTGCGCTGGGCCGAGCTTGCAGTGCCCTTCACGCTCGCAGCCGCGGAATAGTCCGCCGGGAGGGACGCTTTCTCGCTCCGCTTGGAGGCGTCGGGCGCCACAGGCATTCTGCGCTCGAAGCTGCCGCCCGTCTCCTCCGGAGTGCAGGCGCGATCCTCTGCTAGCGCAGTTCCAGATTCATCTGTTCGAGCAGCTCCTCGAGATCCCTTCCTGACGCGGGTACGCAAGCTGGAAGCCGGTCAGCGCGTTGGAGTATCCAGTCCGCAGGTGGCTCTCCGGGCGCTGGGCGCGTACCACCGCTGGCTATTTGTCGCCACCTTGAGGTTCTCTCCCGTTCGAAGGCGCCGATGGCCGCTGTGGATTCTGCGCTTTTCACGACTCCTGCCACGCGCTCTGCCAGCTCAGTCGCCTCCTCCAGACCTACATTCATGCTCTTGACGCCAATTGGCCCCGCCAGGTGCGCCGCGTCTCCGAGCAACGAGATCCTTCCGCGGCCGAACTCCGTTGCGAGCCGGTGCTCGAAGCGGACCGCCACCGACCATTGAATCTCTCCAGCTTCGGCATCGCACCATGGTGCCCTCTCCGCCAGCAACTGTGCGAAGTTCTCCGCCGTCAAGTACGGATACGAGGCTTCGCCCACCTGAACGGCCAAGCGTCGTTTGGCGCGCTCGGGAACTGACTCCTCACCCGTCAGCTCGAAGCTCCAGCGGAAGCGATTTCCTGGCAACGGCCAGTAGACACCACTGCTGAGCTCTTCGAGCACGATTTGGATTCTGTTTTTCGCTTCACTTTCTGAGGTGCACTCGAAGACAGCGAAGCGCTGACTCGCTCCGGTTTCCTCGAAACCGATCCCCGCCAGGCGGCGCACCGCCGAGGCGTGCCCATCGGCTCCAACGACGAATCCCGTCTGTGAAGCCAGCGTCTTCTCGACCACCCATTCTGTCGATGACACGCTGTAGCCTGTGGATTCCTTAGCCAAGCGCTGGATCGTCGCCTTCACGCCGTCAACGTCGGGCTCCAGTCCGACCAGCCGATGGCTCCACATGACGTCGACGCCCAGCTCGGCAAGGCGGTTCTCGAGCGCCGTCTCGAGCAGATGCTGCGGCATCACCAGCACGAAAGAGAACTTGCCGGACAGTCGTCCGAAATCGAGCGTTGCCTGAATTCCTTCGCGATCACAGTAATCAACCCGGTCGACCCGTCGCCCCTGGGCAAGAAGCGGTTCAGCCAAGCCGACGTCGTCGAATTGCCTCAGGGTGCTCGGATGTAGGGCAAGGGCGTAGCTTCTTGCCGCCGTCCGCCACTGCGAGTCGATGATTGCAACATCGACTCCATGCCGGGCGAGCTGCAAGGCGGCGAAGAGCCCGACGGGGCCGGCGCCGACAACCAGCGCCTGTGTAGCGGTCTTGCGTCCGAACATGGCACACTCCCTCTCTGGTTGCCACGAGTATCGCGAGCGGAGTCATCCGGGTCAAGCCATCGGTCCGCGGGCTGCCCGCCAGGAGCCGATCTGTTGACCCTTATTCGGAGCGGCCAGTACAATGCCGCCACCTGTCACCCGTGCATCGAAAGTCTCGACTCGGAGACCAGGCGTCTCGCATGTACCGCACCATTTACGTACCGGTCGACAACTCCGCTCATTCCAAGCAGGCAATCGCTACGGCGACACGGCTCGGCCAGGCGTACGGCTCGAAGCTCGTCGGCTGCCACGTGTATGCGGCCCAGCTGCACGAATACCGGTTCAAGCAAATGGAATACACCCTGCCACCCGAGTATCTCGAGGAAACAGAGCTCGAGCGTCAGCGGGAAATCCACGACAGCCTCATCTCGATGGGGCTGAAGCTCATCTCGGACAGCTATCTCGATCCGATGGGTCGCGAGTGCGAGGCGGCGGGCCTCGAGTTCGAGCGCAAGATGATGGATGGCAAGCACCACGTGGAGCTCGTCAAAGACATCTCCGAGTCCGACTACGACCTCGTCGTCATCGGCGCTCTGGGTCTCGGCAAGGCGCGCGATAGTCAGCTCGGCTCGGTGACCGAACGCGTCAGCCGCGCCTGCAATCAGGACTTTCTCATCGCCAGGAAGATCCCAGAGGAGGATGCTGCAGAGCGCGACACTATTCTGGTCGCGATCGACGGCAGTCCGCAGAGCTTCGGCGGCTTGATGACCGCCGTCGAACTGGCTTGCAAGCTGGAGAAGAAGATCGAACTGGTCGCCGTCTACGATCCCTACCTGCACTATGCGGTGTTCTCCGGGATTGTCGACGTTCTTTCCGAGGACGCGGCGAAGGTCTTCGACTTCGAGGAACAGAACCAGCTGCACGAAGAGATTATCGACAGCGGCTTGGCACAGATCTACCAATCCCATCTCGATGTCGCAGAGCGGATGGCCCGCGCCGAAGGGCTGCAAGCGACCAAGACGCTCCTCGACGGCAAAGCGTTCCAGAAGATCCTGGATCACGCTCGTCAAACCGATCCGTGGCTCGTCGTTATCGGCCGTATCGGCGTGCACTCGGATGCGGCCGATCCGGGTCTCGGAAGCACAACCGAGAATCTGCTCAGAACCTGCCCGTCCGATCTCTATCTCTCAGCACGCCAGGTGCGGCCGGAGCTCGATCTCAGGGCGGATGAATCAGTGCGCTGGACGCCCGAAGCGGAAGCCCGGATGGGCGGGATCCCGGAGCAGGTCAAAGGAGTGGCGCGTACTGCCATCCTGCGCCTTGCCGTCGAGCGTGGCCACAGCGTCATCACCTCGTCGGTCATCGATGAGGCCATGGATCGCTTCATGCCGAAACGATCAGCTCAAATCGCTCGCGAGCTTGCAGAAGCCGTGGCACTCGACCGAGCGATGCGCCAGCCGACGGCGATCTGCAAGAGCTGTGGCGTCACCGCTACTGCGGCGAGTCCGGTGAAATGCGCGGTCTGCGGCGCCACCGACTTCGATCACATCAGCGCCGCGATGCTGGAGCGCATCGGCAAGCGTGAGGGCGGCGTCGAAGAAGAAACTACCTATGACGGGCGATCCCTCGGCTGGACCGTCGCCGCTCGCACGGCGCTGCGCGAGGTTTCCGACAAAGACGAGCGACGACGCGCCAAAGCGCGCATTGAAAAGGGAGCGCGGCTCAAGAAACTGGACCCAGTTCCGCTCGAATTCGTGCGCCGCGTCATTGCCGAGGTCACCGGGCGCAACCTGCCCGAGATCCAGGACACCCCTCTCGGCCAAACGCCGGCCGAAACGAACTCCGACGGACGCCGGATTGTTGCGACGGACGGCGGCGGCAACGCCCTGTGGTCGACTCGAAAGTGGACGGACACTGCGATCGAGCGCGTCTTGCGGGTGCCCGCAGGATTCATGCGCAACAAGACCCAGGAGCGGGTGGAGGAGCTGGCCGCGGACCGTGATTGCGACCTCATCGATCTCGAGCTTGTCGAGGCGGGGATCGAGATCGGTCGCCAGACGATGACTGGAATGGTCAAAGGCCGCCAGCGAGCTGCTGCAGACGAACCCAGCCGCGAGGCGTTCGAAGCAGGCGGCCGATCCGGCGAGCAGGAGGCCGGCACGCTCCCGTCGCCCGCCTCCAAAGACGACAGCAGCGAGCGAGCCCAGCGCTACGGGGAGGGTCACTATTCCCAGGGCAAGCCCAGCCTCAACGAAGCCGGAGCGATGCGGGCCAAGGCCACGAGTGATTTGAGCGTGACCGACAAAGTACCGGACGCAGTGCCGGAGGACATACCCGACGAGCTGGCCTGACGCCGACGAAAACCGGCGCCGCCGGACCCATACTCCCTGAGATACCATCTGAGCTCCATGACGAATCCGCCCAGCTCCTACCGCGACATCGTTGGCGACGGTGGGTCGGACATTCTGGGTCAAGTCGAGAGACAGCGAGGCAGGATCCGAGACAGTCTGGCAGGAATCCGGCATCGGCTGGCGATTGCCTCGGGAAAAGGGGGCGTCGGCAAGAGCACCCTCAGTCGTCATCTGGCAGCTGGCATGGCTCGCCGTGGCTGGAGAGTCGCCATCCTCGATGCCGACCTCAATGGGCCGACGCAGGCTCGTCTTGGCGGTGTCGGCTCGGCTCCGCCGGTCCCGGGTCCCAATGGCCTCGTTCTACCCAAAAGCGTTGACGGTGTGGGGGTCCTGTCGCTCGGCAGCTATGTCCCGGAGGGCTCGGCCATCGAATTCGACAGCGTTGCCAGAGGCGAGTCGCACACCTGGCGGGCCACTCGGGAGTTCACCACTTTGAGCGAGATCCTGGTCGGCGTCGATTGGGGAGCCCTCGACGTCCTCGTCCTCGATTTGCCTCCGGGCGCCGAGCGCACA
>JAOTUP010000185.1 GCA_029863825.1 Acidobacteriota bacterium
ATTCGAACCCGCGACCCCAACCTTGGCAAGGTTGTGCTCTACCACTGAGCTATTCCCGCCCGCGGACAGGAAGGATAGTGGCGGCGGCAGACGCTGTCAAGAACGCCGCACACCCGAGATACGCACACGGAATGCACCTCAGCGCGCCTCCGGTACTCGAAACGCGTCACGCACGAGAACGAAGCTCCACCTTCGATCCGACTTGTCGATCGCCAAGACGTCGAAGCGGCATGGACCCTGCCAGTCCGTTGACGCCAGGAACAGACTCGCCGCATTACAGAGCCGCTGCTGCTTGCGTGGCGAAACGGCTTCGGCGGCGTACCCGAAACGGCTCCCCTGCCGCGCCTTGACCTCGATGAAGCACAGCGTGTCACCTTCGGTGGCGATGACGTCGATCTCCCCCGGCTTGGTCGAATAGTTGACCGTGACGATAACGAAGCCCTGCCGACACAGCCACTTTTGCGCCGCATCCTCGGCCACCTGACCCCGCGCGCGCGTGCTGAGCGCGGTAGAGAACCCGCGTAGCGACCTCACTGGCGCTTCCAGCGGACCCCCTGCGGGGTGTCCTCGAGAATGATCCCCTGCGCCGCGAGCTCGTCCCGGATCTCGTCGGCGCGAGCGAAATCCCGAGCTTCTCGTGCCGATCCACGCTCCACGATCAGCGCCTCGATCTCCTCGGCGCCGAGCTCGTCGCTCGCCTCGTCGTTCGCCCAGCGCGCAGGATTCAGAACACCGAAGACGCCGTCGACCGTTTCGAGAGCATCCACAATCCGCTGTCGGTCACCCCGTCCGAGCGTCGACTCCTCGATCGCGATGTTCACGACCTTGACGAGATCGAAAAGCGACGCCAGGGCCTTCGACACATTGAGGTCGTCGGCCAGGCCGGCTGTGAAGCGCGCATTCATGAGCTCAATCGCCTGCGTGATCTCCGGCGTCTCGTCCCTTGCCTCCGAGGCATGCTCGAGACGAAACCTCATCTCGTCCACCCGCTTGAGCGTGGCCGCGGCGTCCTCGAGCGCGGCAAACGAGAAGTTGAGCTTCTTGCGATAGTGGGTGGTCAGAAAGAGAAAGCGAATCGCTCGCGCGTCGAGGCCGCGATCCAGCAGCTCCTGCAGGGTGTACTGGTTGCCGAGCGACTTCGACATCTTCTCACCGTCCACGATCAGGTGTTCGGCGTGCAGCCACAACCGGGAGAACACCTTGCCGGTGGCGGACTCGCTCTGGGCGATCTCGTTCTCATGGTGAGGAAAAATGTTGTCGACACCCCCGCAATGGATATCGAAGCTCTCTCCCAGGTACTTCATGCTCATCGCCGAGCACTCCAGGTGCCATCCCGGCCGCCCTCGGCCCCACGGTGAATCCCAGGCCGGCTCGCCCGGCTTGGCTTCCTTCCATAAGACGAAATCGCGCACGTCTTCCTTTTCGTATTCGTCGGCAGCGACACGCTCGCCACGGCGCACCTGTTCGAGATCGATGCCCGACAGCCGCCCGTAATCATCATCCTCGGAAATGCGAAAGAAGACCGATCCCTCGCTCTTGTACGCATAGCCCTTGGTGACAAGCGCCGCGACGAGCTCGATCATCTCGCCTACATGCTCGGTCGCGCGCGGATAGTGCTCGGCCCGTTCGACGTGCAGCCGATCCAGGTCACGAAAGAACGATTCGATGAACGGCGCCGTGTAGTCATCGAGCGACATTCCGGCCTCGGCCGCGCGATCGATCGTCTTGTCGTCGATGTCGGTGAGGTTCATCACCTGAACGACGCGATAGCCGAGGTGCCGCAGCGTCCGTCGCAGCAAGTCTTCATAGACGAACGTACGGAGGTTACCGATGTGCGCGTGATCGTAAACGGTCGGGCCGCAAGTGTAGAGGTGGACCTCCGCCGGATCGACCGTCTCGAGCCGCATCCGGCGCCGTCCTTCGGTGTTGAAGAAGACCGGAGCGAGAGCAATCTCGGACGGCGCTAAATTTTGGATTCGACGCTGCCCGCCAGCCATTGGGAGTCCCCATCAATGTCGCCGGCAGCATTCACGACGTCGTTGTCGCTGAATGTCAATTCACCCGTTCCGGCAACGACCTCATTGATGAACTCGAGAGTCAGGAGAACTCCCGATCCACTGACGCCCTCCTCCTCGCCAACCCGGGTGATCCCGACAACGATATTGCCGGAAGGTCTGCGATCCACAAGAATCTGCGTCTCGACCGAACCACCTTCATTGAGGAAGCTTCCTTCGCTGAAGTTGCCGCGCCTCCAGGTGATGAGGTCGGTCGGATACTGGAGATCGAAGCTGACGCCGTAGACGTCCTCGAGCTCATTGGCACGCACTTCGACAACGAACCTCGCATCGGTGTTCGTCGTATCGATACCCTCCAGGAAGATCGTGTTGTCGCCCGGCATTGCCTCGGCGGTGAAGAATATGCCCTCCGACGGTGGCGGCGGCGGTGGTGGTGGCGGCGGTGGTGTCGTTGGGCTGCCGCCACCGCCTCCGCCGCCGCAACCCAGAGTCAGCCCAGCGACGATCAGTCCCACATGGAGAAGTCTCCAGGAACTCATACCGCCACCTCGGACTCTTGCTCCAGACGCCGCAAGTGGCGGCGCGCCTTTTCTTTCTTGAGACCGCGCAAGTGATCGACGAACAAGACACCAGCCAGATGGTCGACCTCGTGGCAGATGACCCGCGCGAGGAAGCCTTCGGCCTCCAATCGAAACTTCTTTCCTTCGACGTCCATTGCCTCAACGACGATCCAACCCGGTCGCTTCACTGTTTCCGAAAGCTCGGGGATGGACAAGCATCCCTCGAGATCCGTCTCGGCGCCGGACTGCTCGACAATCACCGGATTGACGAGAATATGCAGGCCACCCTCCTCCTCGCCCACCGTCACGTCGACGACCGCAACCCGCGACCCCACTCCCACCTGGGGCGCCGCGAGACCGACGCCGGGCGCTGCATACATAGTCTCGACCAGATTCCGTACCAGCCCGGCAAGTCGAGCGTCGAACCGCTCCACGTCGGCACAGGCAACCCGCAAGACAGGGTCCGGGTAGAGGCGAATTGGTAGCACCGACACGTTCAGGATTCCTTCTTCAGAACCGCCATCTTGGAAACAGCGGCGGCCACTTGCTGATCGTGCCGCTCGGCCCGAAATGCCTCGATCAGACTGCGGGGGTCCGCTTCCCCTTTGAGCGACTCAGCGAGTCCCTCGCGGTCCAGCACCAACACGACGGTTTTCGTTGACGATACATAGACCGCCGGCCACGGCTGCTGCTCGAAGAGGGCGCGCTCGCCGACTAGATCGCCGGTGTCAAAACAACGAATGTCGGTGATTGATCCGTTGGGCAAGATAACCCGGGCGCAAATCTCGCCGTCGATGATCCACGCCAGCTCATCTCGACGAACACCGGCGCTGACGTACTCTTCATCGGGTGCAAACTCCCGAAGCTGCATGTTCGGCAACACCCTTCGCAGCTGGTCTTCGGTCAATCGCCCGAGGATCTCTCCTTTGACCATCTCGTTCCACAATCGCCCGACTTTCAGCCCCTCTGCCCGCGACAGACTGTCGACAACGACCTGCCGGAGATGATCGAGTCGCTTCATTCGCGTCAGGCGGCGGGATTTCGCCATCAGGCGCTCATCTTCAGGCACGAATCGGGAGACCTTGGCAACCAGCGCGTAGGCCTTGTCGTAAAAGCCGTCCTTTTCAAAACCGTCGGAGACGCGCAGGTATTCTTCGACGCTCTCCGGCCGGCGACCGATCTTCATCAGCAAGTCCGCCAGTCTGAGACGCGAGTGATGGTCCTTCGGCCGCCGTCTCACTCGTTCCTGGAGCTGAGCGAGCGCGTCCTCGTAGCGGCCCAGGTTGATTAGATCACCACTGGACAGATCGCCCGAAGCCTTCTTCCCGGCCTTGCCGCCCTTTGTCTGACCCAACCAATCCTTGAGAGCCACAGCGAGAGTCCTTTCGCCCATTCAGCCGACTTGTCATTCCCCGGGGACGGCCAGCGTTGCCGTCAGGCGACGACCGCCGCCCGGGGAACCCGGATTATAGCGGCAAACTGCCCGTATCTTCAGGCCGCAGCTCACCGTGCCCGCTGGTACGAGAGTTGCTGTTATCTTCCGACGAGAGGGGATACGACAATGACTGGCACCTACTCGTCGCGCATTCTGACCGGCTTCAGCTTGGCCGTTCTCTGCGCCGCAGCGGCCGCACCCGTCGCCGCTACGGACGCAGACTACGGCTACGGCTTCTACCGCACCGTCGAGGGCGAAGCGCTGCTGACAACCCTCGAAGACGACGCGGAAGCCCTCGAGATCGAGCCCAACTATCCGGTGCTGGTAGGTGACAGGCTGTGGGTTCCAGCCGGAGCGCGGGTGGAAGCCGTGCTGCCTGACAAGTCCGTCCTGAGACTCGGCGAGGAAACCGAGGTCTTTTTCGAGAGTCTCACCGGGTCCGCCGATGCGGCGGACGACGCCACGACGATCCTGCACCTCCTGGAAGGCGAAATGCAGGTCGTTGGCGAGAGTTACGTGCTGTCGGATGATCCGGTGCGCATCGATACGTCGAACAGTCGCGTCTTCCTGCAGTTCCCCGGCACATATCGGCTGACCTCCGACGGACGCGGCTGGACCGAAGTCGTCGTCCGCGGAGGATTCGCCGAGATCAATACCGAGCGCGGCTCGGTCGTCTTGAGAGACGGAGAAAGCGCCGAGATCGCAGGCGATGACAGGCCGGAGGTTTCGATCGCCGCCGCCGGCTCGTGGAACCGACTCGAGCGGTGGGGTGCGGAGCTGTCGAATGAGGCACTGGCAGGGGTCGAGAATGTCGACGCCTCCCTGGGCTACGCGGCAGCGCCCTTGGAGCGCTCCGGGTACTGGGTGTCAGTGACCGGGCGGAGGGCATGGAGGCCCAGTGTCCGCGTGGGATGGCGACCGTACAGCGACGGCTGGTGGGTACACACGCCGAGCGGCCTGTCGTGGGTCGCCTACGAGCCCTGGGGCTGGGTGACCAGCCACTATGGAGCTTGGGACTACCTCCCCGGTTACGGGTGGCTGTGGTTTCCAGGGGCGTCCTACTCCCCGGCCTGGGTCTACTGGTACTGGGGACCGACACATACGGCGTGGGTTCCGACCGGGTACTACACTCGTTTCTATGGCCCACGCTACGGCTGGGACTTTCACTACGGCGTCTATGGCTGGGCAGGTGGCTACTGGGATAGTTGGAGCCATTG
>JAOTUP010000186.1 GCA_029863825.1 Acidobacteriota bacterium
ACGACCGGACCACCTGCGCCGCCAGCCAGAACATAGGGGTCTGTCCCTAGAGGGGGGCAGGATCCGCAGGCTATGCCGGGAGACCGGCATGGAAGCACCCCGAGAGTGAACGAACCGGAAGCGCTCGGCGTGCGAGTCTGAGTCGTCATGGAAGGGGTCCTGACCTTGGTGCGCGCGCATCGAGAATCGCTGGACGACGTCACCAGAAAGAGAGCTTGGTGACTCCCAAGAGTCGGTCGGGTCGAGCGCTATTCTGCGGTGTTGCCGACCGCTTCCAGCAGATTGACTAGCTGCTCCAGAATGAACGGATCGTCGATTCCAGAATCTGGCATTGTCGTACCGGGTGCGTAAGCCGCGGGGTCCTCGAGAAAGGCCGCAAGATCCGCCCGCGACCAGCGACCGTCTCGCCCCTTCAGGGCTTCGGAGTAGCCGCGATAGTCGGTCGAACCAATCGAGGCTCCGAACATCGCTGCCAAGCTCGGCGAGTTCGTGTGGACGCGGGGTTCGAAGGAGTGGCATTCCATGCACCGACCCAACGCAACCTTGATCTGATTTCTCTGGATATCATCGTAGTCGGCGTTGGCGATGTAGTCGTCCATGAACTCCGTCACAAAGCTCTGAACAGCAACGGTCAGGAAGATCAAGGATTTGTCGTCGGTCCAGAGCACCAGGCGACCATCACTGTGTTGATGCACATAGCGGATCCTCTTTCCTATCTCGATTCTCTCGGCGAAGACGACGCGATCATCTCTCACGCGGATCCGAAACAGGCTCTTGCCGGCGAGAGTCGCCATGAGCAGGTCGCCATCCCAACTCTCGTGGAAACCTTTGATGAGAGTGAGATTCGAGGCAGCAACTCCCGGGAGCCAAGCAATCGTAGGTGCCGCAAAAGTCTCATGTCGGCCATATGATCGGGTGTTGGGAGCGGGAAGCCTATTGTACTTCGTGCCGAGTGTCTCTTCAGGCCAGCCGTAATTTGCGCCTTCGATCACACGGTTCAACTCGTCACCCCCGCGCATCCCGTGCTCCGCGACCCAGAGCTGGCCGTTGCGATCGATGGCAATACCCTGCGGATTTCGGTGTCCAATGCTGACCACCCTGGCTTGGCGCGATGCCAGATCGATGGCCATGACTTTGCCGTAGTGCTTGTCGGGGTCCTGTGCGATCACCTCCGGAGCATAAATCCCGTCCCAATGGTAGTCACCGCTGGCCAGGTATACGGTCGCAGGTGCCTCGAATGCGATTCTGCCCCCTGCCATGTGTCCTTCTATCGCCCGCCATTGCTCCTTCAGAGGTAAGCAAGGACGAGTTCGATACACAACCTCCCAGTCCTCCCTGCGAGCGGATAGTTCCTCGGCGGAACGGATCTCGGGATTGAGGACAAGAGCCGCGATCGCGTTCACATAGCACTCATTCTCCTCATTGAATTCGGTATAGGACAGCAGGAGACCATGTTCGGAATCGGAGCGGTAGTAAAGGATGTCGTTGTAACGAATCCAGTGAAACATGAACGTGAAATTCTGATAACGCTCCAGCTCGGCAACCCGCCTGTAGGCAGCTAAACCATTGTCAGGTGTTTCAATCGCGAGCCCCTCAATGTCGCGAGCGGATCGAGCTGAGAAGATCTTGCCTTCATGTGTCAACAACAGAACCGCGTCACCAAGTGAGGTCAGGCCTCCTCCAGATCCAGCGGGCTCGGTGGGAACGGTGCTTCCTTCACCGACGAGCCTGAGGAAGATGGAATCGAACTGTTGCTTCTCTCCTGTCTCGGCTGCAGAAGGTAGCGCGATACCGCCTCCAGTCAGGCCTAAAGCGAAAACACCTAAACAGAACCATCTGAAGCCCATGACACACCTCTCTCAGCACTCGAAATACGGTACCGTCAAACCCGGGATCAGACCATCATGCAACCAGTAGAAAGCACTGAGATTGTTGATCCACGACCCTGACGCTTTAGCTGAGAGCGTCGGCCGGAAGGTTCGAGATACCGATGCTCGTCGATGGCGCGCCTCGGGCCATGCCGAGACGAGGACTGGCGGCTTGCAGGCCGAACGAGGAGGGAAACGTGGTTCGATGACGGGCACGTCCTCAGTAGGCGTCCCGGTGCACTCCCTTGACGGCGCGGCCTGACGGATCGGCACGGCCCTCGAACGCCTTGTCCCAGCGGATCGCCGCCTCCGTGCTGCAGGCGATGCTCATCCCATGGGGCACGCACGAGGCGGCGGCCTCGCCGGGGAAGTGGCTCTCGAAGATCGATCTGTAGAAGTAGGCTTCTTTCGATGCGGGCGGGTGCACGGGGAAGCGGTACTCCGCGCGGGCGAGCTGGACGTCGGTCACCTCGCGCCCGGCGAGCTCCTTGAGCGAGTCGATCCAGGAGTAGCCGACCCCGTCGGAGAACTGCTCCTTCTGGCGCCACAGGATCTCATCCGGCAGGTAGCCCTCGAAGGCCTGGCGCAGCACGTGCTTTTCCATCTTGCCGTCCGTGCACATCTTGTCCGCCGCGTCGAAGCCCATCGCGACGTCGAGGAACGCGCGGTCGAGGAACGGCACGCGCGCCTCGATGCCCCACGCGGCGAGCGACTTGTTTGCGCGCAGGCAGTCGAACAGATGCAGCTGGTCGAGCTTGCGTAACGTCTCGGCGTGAAACTCCCGGGCGTCGGGCGCCTTGTGGAAGTAGAGGTAGCCGCCGAAGATCTCGTCCGAGCCCTCCCCGGTGAGCACCATCTTGATCCCCATCGCCTTGATCCGCCGCGCCAGCAGGTACATCGGCGTCGACGCGCGGATCGTCGTCACGTCGAAGGTCTCGATGTGCTGGATCACGTCGGACAGCGCGTCGAGCCCCTCCTGGATCGTGTAGACGTACTCGTGGTGGATCGTGCCGATGGCGTCCGCGGCCTTGCGCGCCGCGGCGAGATCTGGCGAGCCTTCCAGGCCGATCGCGAAGGAGTGCAGCTGCGGCCACCAGGCCTCGCTCTTGCCGCCGTCCTCGACGCGCCGCCGGTAGTACTTGTGGCAGATTGCCGTCAGCACGGAGGAGTCGAGCCCGCCGGAGAGCAGCACACCGTAGGGGACGTCGCACATCAGCTGGCGCTCGACAGCCGCCTCGAGGCTGTCTCGCAGCGGAGCCGGGTCGCCGGGCGTGCCGGCCACCGATGCGTAGTCGCGCCAGCCAGGCTGGTAGTAGCGCACGGGCTCTCTGTCGCGACCGTCCTGGTAGTGCCCCGGCGGGAACTCGCGAATCGTCGGGCAGGTGTCGACGAGCGCTTTCATCTCCGAGGCGACGTAGAACTGCCCGTGCTCGTCGTAGCCGATGTAGAGCGGCATCACCCCGATCGGATCGCGCGCGATGAAGAAGTGGTCGCGAGTCTTGTCGTAGAGACCGAAGGCGAAGATGCCGTTCAGCTCGTTCAGGAACTCCGCGCCGCGCTGGGCATAGAGTGCGAGGATCACCTCGCAGTCCGACCCGGTCAGGAACTGCCACGGCTCGGCCAGTGCGCCCTCGAGCTCTCTGTGGTTGTAGATCTCGCCGTTGACCGCCAGCACCAAGTTGCCATCGGCGGAATAGAGCGGCTGCGCGCCGTGGTCCACGTCGACGATTGACAGGCGCTCGTGGGCCAGGATGGCGCGGTCTGATGAGAAGACCCCGCTCCAGTCGGGGCCGCGATGACGCATGCGCCTGGACAGCTTCAGCGCGAGCCGCCGCAGGCGTTGCGGGTCGTCCTGGATGTCGAAAATGCCGAGGATGGAGCACATGCCAGGATTCTAGCGATCTGCGGGATCGTCTGCTAGCAGTGCGGCGGATGCGGCCCTTCGTTCGCTCCCTTCCGAGAACACGATGCGGAGGTCGACGTGCACGGTTGAGCAGATCACCCAGGCGGTTCCTCGGGAAACGTCACGCCAAGGGAACTCAGTCAGGGCAAACGCCGCGTGCCGGACCGGGATCGACTTCGAGTCTTGCAGATCTAGTGGAGCAGGCTCTGGGTGGGGATCCACGCGAAGAGATGATCGTCCGGCGGTCGTCCCGATTCCGGGGAGGGGGGGACGAGGTGATTCGATGACCGGTCAACGAGTTGACACACGCCGGCCACGCAAAGAGGTTCACCGCCCAGACAGCTTGACACTTGAGGGAGACAACCGTTGCTCGCGAAGTCCTCACACAGAAGAGTCAACTCGTCGTTCGTTTCCAAGTGTCGTGAGAGGGTCTCTACATCGCGTTTTGCGATCACGACTGGACAGCCGGCCATGCAGAGTGTCTCGCGTCTCGCAATACGAAGGTGAGCCGACGCACAATCAGCGCTCGTCGTACAGCTCGAATCCAGTGACTTGAGGAACTCATCGAGCTTGATGTTAATGGTTGACGAGATGGAGGTGCAGGATTTCTCCGTGCCCACATCCGCGTCCGCCAATCCCGCGCCCAGCTCGCTTCCAGCGCAACCGACGCACATCAGGGGCAAGAGAACGAGGAAGAGAAAAGAGATCGTGGTGGTGATTCGCATGAAGTTCTCCTTGCCCGGGAGCTGCTGGCGCGGACGCGCCGATTCTAGCACCGTCTAGCGTTCCCGGACCTGCCTACTATGGAAGACGTCAGCCGCCGAGCCGGACGCGTGCGCAACGTCAAGGTCTTGATGGCGCACTCGGCCCTGGGACTCTTGAGACACTCGACAGGGCCAGGGTGTTCTTCGCCCGGACGATCCCAGAAGGAATGACTGGCCATCCTCCTGCCGGAGATCCATTCCCCGGCTGGAGGATGGCCGCGTTCTGACTAGTGTGAGGGCCTGATCACCTCGAGCCCGCACTCGGTCTCCAGCTCATTGCCACAGTCGTCCGTCGCACGGACGGTCCAGACGATGTTGTCGCCGACTCCACCGGAGTCGAGGATCGTCACCGTATCGCCAGCAATTGATACTTCGCACGATGAGGTCTTGTCGATGCGCCTGCCCGTCCTCGTGAAGTCAAAGCAGTCGAACGCCGTGATCTCGACGAGAGGGGCCGCAGTGCAGTTGTCGGTGGCCGACGCCGTGAAGGAAATCGGTGCGTCGGGAGGAATGATCGTGGCGAGCGCGTTGCAGGAGATGACCGGAGCCTCCGAGTCGTCGACCGTGATCGTCTGAACGCAATCATCGGAGTTTCCACTCCCGTCGGTCACCGTCCACGTCCGGGTGATCACCGACTCGTCGGCGCAAGCGCCAGCAGCCTGGGAGTCTGTGAATGAGATCATC
>JAOTUP010000187.1 GCA_029863825.1 Acidobacteriota bacterium
CATGTGCGGTGGCGAACTAGGTGGAAACTGCAGTTTGCCGGTTCGATTCCGCAGTCGACGTCTGACGGCGGAGCTGCACTTCGCCGGCTTCGAACGCCTGCAGAAACGCGGTGACCACCTTGGCGTCGAAGCGACTGCCGGCAAGCTCTTTGACGCGCTGCACTGCGAACGCGGGCTCGAACGCCCGTTGGTACGGACGATTCGTCGTGATGGCATCGAAAGTGTCGGCAACCGCAACGATTCTCGCCATAAGCGGGATCTGCTCTCCGCTCAGACCATCCGGATAGCCGGTGCCACCCCATGCCTCGTGATGCCAGCGGATTGCCGGAATCATCGCCTTCAGACGTTCGATGCGGCTCATGATCTGAGCACCGATGACCGGGTGCAGCTTCATCTGCTCGAATTCCGCATCCGAGAGCACACCGCCCTTCTTCAGAACTCGATCATCGACACCGATCTTGCCGACGTCATGCAGCAGCGCCCCGACCCAGATCTTGTGCTGCTCTTCGGGATTCAGTCCCAGGCGCTTGGCGATCGTACGGCTGTGCGCAGCCACCCGCTCTGAATGACCTCGAGTGTACGGATCTTTCGCGTCGATCGCCGCCACGAAAGCCCGCATCGAGCCGATAAACAGCTCTCGATTGTCTTGCGCCGCGTCCTTGAGCTGCCTCACCGAGGCCTCGACGTGGGTGCTCATGCGGTTGAAGTCGGTAGCCAGCTGCCCGATCTCCGCGCCGGGACCGGTCACTTCGACCCGCTGGCCGAAATTGCCCTGGGCGATCTCATGACTGCTCTGCGTCAAGTCCTGGATTGGCCGACTGAAGCGCTCGGCCACCATCACCGCACCAAGCAGCGCCAGGCCGATCAAGACCGCCGTCGACAACGCGGTCTTGAAGATCATCTGGCGCACCGCACTAAATGCGCGGGCAGCCGGCTTTTGGACAAGAACCCCCCACCCCGCCGCCGGCACCGGGCTGACGCGTGCCAGCATCTCCTGGGCCTTGCCTGCGACCGTCAACTCGTACTCTGCCGTCTGGGTTCCCGGCAAGACCGAGGATTCACGGGCGATGTCGGACTGCGCCAGCGCTTGGTCGAGATCCTCATTCGACCCCTCGGACCAAAGAATGTTGGCGGCATCATCGATCAGGAACACCGCCACATCTCCCACCGCCTCGCGCAGAAAAAACGACTCCATCGGCGTGGCCTCGAGCAGTCCCTGGACGATGATTGCCTCTCCTTCGCCCACTCCTGCGGGCACCGCAACGACGACACTGACAGAACCGAGCTCCTCGCGGCCCACGAATCCATAGGCCACCTGCTGCGACTCGACCGAGCGGCGGAACACTTCTTCCAGGGAGCTCAATACGCTGGAGGTCAGAGGTGTCGACGCATACTGCGGCCCAACGCCCTTTGGATCCAGCAGCCGAAGCGCAAGGAAGCCGGGATTTGCTTCCAGGAATCGGTGAGCTCGCTGCTCGATCCATTCCTGCCGCAACCGAGATTCGACCGACTCGCCCGGCACCGCCAGCACCGAGTCTCCCAACTGCTCGAGCCGTCGTCTGGTCTCAACCAGGAAGCCGTCCACTTCTTGCGACAGAAATTCCGATGACCGTGCGAGGTAGCTTTTCTCCTGAGTCCGCAGAATGTCTTTGTTCTGTCGGATCAGAAGGAAACTGCTGATCGCCAGTGGGATGATGCCCGAGAACAAAAGGATGGCGAACAGGAGTTGCCTGAGCTTCAAACGATACAGGTATCCCAGCAGGCTGCGCATAGGCCCATCCAGCTTATCCGGCGGCTCCGACGGCGACCCTTATCGGCTGCTGCTGCGTCGGCACCCGCGCCGGCTGATTCTAGCAGCCGTTCCGCCCCCCAAGGAAGTCACCGACCCGGTGGCGGACATCTTCTGCCGCAATGTCAGTACAGATCTCCCCGCTTCCGATGTGCAAAGGCACGACCCAGGCAAGCCCCGCCTCACGCGCCTTCTTGTCGCGTTCGAGACGCGCCATCACCGCCTCGAGCGGCACCGTAGGCGGCAACGGCGGCAGACCGATGCGACGAATGAGCGCACGAACACGGTCGGCCTCGCCCGGCGCGAATCCCCGAGCAACCGCCAAGTCGATTGCGAACAGCATCCCGTAGCCCACCGCCTCCCCGTGCTCCAGCATCTCGAGACTCAGCTCCAGGGCGTGACCCAGAGTGTGGCCGAAGTTGAGCAGCTGGCGAATGTCATTCTCCTTCGGATCCTTCTCGACAACGCCGATCTTCGCTGCCGCCGTCAACTTGACACTTTCGGCCAGCGCGTCGGCATCGCCGGCAAGGAGACGGGCGAGATCGGCTTCGAGTCGCGAGAAGAGATCTGCGTCCCGCATGACGGCGGTCTTCACAACCTCGAAGAGACCGGACCGCAGCTGACGCGGCGGCAGAGTGCCGAGAAAACCGGTATCGGCGATGGTCGCCAACGGATGGTAAAACAGGCCGACGCTGTTCTTGGCTTCGGGAAGGTTGATCGCCGTCTTGCCGCCGATGGCGGCGTCCACCTGGGCCAGCAGCGTCGTCGGTATCTGAACGTAGTCCACACCGCGCAGGAATGTTCCGGCGACAAAGCCGGCAAGGTCTCCGATCGACCCACCGCCGAAAGCTACGATCAGGCTGTCACGCTTGCCACCAGCGGCGAGGAGCGTTCGCCACACGCCGATCGCCGTCTCCGGCGTCTTCGCCGCCTCGCCGTCCGCCACCTCGAGCACCTGGAACTCTCCAGCCGCAGCAGCCAGGGGCTCCAGGGCTTCACCGTGCAACTGTCTCAGAGGCGGCGAGGTGATGACGAACACGCGTCGCCCGCCGAGCAAGCTCGATAAACCTGTCAGCGCTACGTCGAGGGCACCGCTGCCGATCCACACAGACGTCGATCCGGCTTCCCTTCGCAGCTCGAGCCGTACCGGCGGACTCGACATCTCTCAGATTTTCTCTCGCCCTTCCGTCAGCGAGATGCCGAGCTCGGCGAGCTGACGCCGATCCACCGACGAAGGGGCATTGGTCATGAGACAGGTCGCCGACGTGGTCTTGGGGAAGGCGATGACATCCCGCAGCGAGGTGGCGCCAGCCATCAGCATCACCAGCCTGTCGAGTCCCAGGGCGATTCCGCCGTGGGGAGGGGCGCCGTAGCGCAAGGCGTCGAGAAGGAAGCCGAAGCGGCTCCTCGCTTCCTCGTCGCTCATGCCGAGGAGATGGAAGACACGGCGCTGCAGGTCGGAATCATGAATACGAATCGACCCGCCCCCCAACTCCACGCCGTTGAGCACAACGTCGTAGGCGCGCGCCCGCACCGAGCCGGGCGAGGTATCGAGGCGCCCGAGATCCTCTGTGAGGGGTGCCGTGAAAGGATGATTGCAGGAGTTCCACCGCTCTTCCGCAGCATCCCACTCGACGAGGGGAAACTCGGTCACCCACAAGAACTCCTGCCTGGAGTCGTCGATCAGGCCCTGCTGTCGACCGACATCGAGCCGCAAGTCGCCGAGGGCCGCAGCGACGGTCGAGACCGGCGCCGCCACGAGGAGCGCCAGGTCGCCATCCTCCAGGCCCAGGCCCTCCGCGCACCGCGTCAACTCACCCGCCTCGAGCACGTCCTTCACCTGAAAGACGAGGTCTCCCGCCCGTCGCCGCAAGGTGAGCACACCGGCCGCTCCCCGTCGGCGGGCCGTCGCCGCCCAGTCATCAACCTGCCTACGGCTCGCTTCGGCGGCACCTGGAACGCGAATCGCCCGAATGCTCCCCCCCTCCTCGACCGTCTGCCGAAAAGCGCGAAACGCGCTCGCTCCGAGGATCTCGGTGAGGTCGACGATCTCGAGCCGAAACCGTCTGTCGGGCCGATCGGAGCCGTAACGCGCCATCGCCTCGGCCCAGGGGAGGCGGGGGAATGGCAGCCTCGGCTCGATGCCCACGAGCGGAAAGACCCGGGCGAAGAGACGCTCGATCACGTCGAAAATATCTTCCTCGGTAGGGAATGACATCTCGACATCGACCTGCGTGAACTCCGGTTGGCGATTGGCGCGCAGATCCTCGTCGCGGAAACAGCGCGCGATCTGCACGTACCGGTCGAGCCCGGCCACCATCAACAGCTGTTTGAAAAGCTGTGGTGACTGTGGCAGAGCGTAGAAGCCGCCGCGAGTCACTCTGCTCGGGACCAGGTAGTCGCGCGCGCCCTCGGGCGTCGAACGCGTGAGGATGGGAGTCTCCACGTGGACAAACCCGTTGTCGTGAAAGAAGTTGCGGATCTCGAGGGTGATTCGGTCACGCAACATGAGATTGCGCTGCAGCTCCGGACGCCTCAGATCGAGATAGCGATGACGCAAGCGCGTCTCCTCCGTCACGTCTTCCTCTGGCACCTCGGGCCCGAACGGCAGCGGATCCGCGGGCGACAGCACCTGAGCCGTGACGGCGATAACTTCGACGGCGCCGGTCTCCATGTCCGGGTTGACGGCATCCGGTGCGCGCGCAGCGACATCACCTTCGACCTCGATCACCCATTCGAGGCGCACCGCCTCGAGCGCGGCGCTTGCTTCGGGAAACTGGTCCGGTCTGAGGACGACCTGCACAATTCCGGACCGGTCGCGCAGGTTCAGAAAGGTGACTGCCCCGTGCGGCCGTCGCCGGTGCACCCAGCCCTGCAGCTTGACTCGCTCCCCTACGTTCTCGGCCCGCAGGTCCCCCGCCTCGGATCTCTTCATCTCCCAGCCTCCAAAAAGGCAACGACCTGTTGCCGAGGAACCGCTTCTTGCCGCCCTTCTCTCATGTCACGACAGGTGACGATGGCGGCATCACGCTCGTCTTCGCCCAGCAGCAGCACCCAGCGAATACCACGTCGATCGGCGCGCTTCAGGGCCGCGCCCACCGAGTCGCCACTGAACTCGCTGAGCGCCGCCACACCCGCTCGCCGCAGCTCATCGGCGAGGCGCACTCCGTCGAGAACCGGAATCGGGTCGATGACGACCACCATCACCGGCGGCTCCCGCTCCGCCCGCTCGCGAAACGAGGCGGGAAGCACCTCGATCAAGCGATCCTCACCGATCGCAAAGCCGATCGCCGGCAGGTCAGGCCCGCCGAGATCCGCGATCAGACGATCATAGCGGCCGCCTCCGACGATGGCATTCTGCGCTCCGAGCCCTGCCGAGACGATCTCGAAGACCGTATGCGAGTA
>JAOTUP010000188.1 GCA_029863825.1 Acidobacteriota bacterium
TCTCGACCCGCAACATTTTGCTCTCCGTGCCCCTCACGGATTCCTGGACCTGGTCGGTGTCCGGCGGCCAGATTGCGGCGGTCGGCGCCATCCTTGCCTTGACCGCGATCAACTATGTAGGTCTTCGCGAGGGGGCGATGGTCCAGAACCTGCTGACGCTGCTCAAGATCGGCTCGATCGTCGCCATCGTCGCATGGGGGCTCATGAGCGAGGCGCCCGAGACCTTTTCGCTTGCCGTCTCACGCCCGACCGGCAGCCTCCTGGCGGCATTCGGCGTCGGCATGATCGCTGCGCTCTGGACATACGACGGCTGGTACGGGCCCACCTTCTCGGCCGGCGAGATGCGAAACCCGGCCAGGCACCTGCCACTGGGACTGATTCTCGGCACCGGGATCATCATGCTGCTCTATCTCTCGATCAACGTCGTCTACTTCCGGGCGCTTTCGGTCGAGGCGATGGCCGAGACACCGCGCATTGCCGAAACTGCAGCTGCGGTCTTATTCGGCTCCGGTGCCGCACGACTGGTGTCCCTGGCCGTTGTCATCTCGACCCTCGGGTGTTTGTCCGCAACAATTCTCTACAGCCCGCGAATCTACCTGCCAATGGCTCAGGACGGCGTCTTCTTCCGCTCGCTGGCGCACGTGCATTGGCGCTACCGCACACCCGGCAGAAGCCTCTGGGCGCAGAGCCTCTGGGCGGTAGTCCTCACCTTGTCCGGAACCTACGAACAGCTCTACACCTACGTCGTGTTCGCGGCGGTGCTGTTTCACGTCGGCACCGGTGCCGCCGTCTTCGTACTCAGGCGGCGCCATCCCGACGCGCCACGACCCTATAAGGTGTGGGGGTACCCGTGGGTCCCTCTGCTCTTCATCCTGGCGCTCATCGTCCTCGTGGGTAACACCCTGGTCGAGAAACCGATCGAGTCGCTGCTCGGCCTGGGCCTCGTGGCCCTTGGCGTCCCGGCCTACGTCTACTGGCGCCGACAGCGCGACTAGGCGCCGGCCGCCGCCGCAACGAGACCGCCCGCCTGTAGCTCGGCTCGCAGCCGCGCCAGGCCTTCGGCCATGTACTCGGGTCGGGCACCGAGCCAGATTCGCAAGTACCCCTCGAGGCCAAAGTGGATCCCCGGCACGACGAGTGTGCTCTGGTTACGGAGAATTTGCTGGCACAGCTCCAGACTCGGTGTCGACGATGCATAGCGGACGAAGCCGATCGCTCCCGCGGTCGGTGGCACGAAGGAGAAACCCTCACCGAGATCTTCAACCCAGCGGGAGAAACTGGCGAGACTCCTCTGGAGCAACTGGCGACCGCGGGCATACAGCCGGTCCCGATTCTCCTGCCGCACGGCGATGCATGCCAGTGCATCCGAGAGCTTGCTGGGACAGATCGTCAACGAATCGTGCTGCGACCAGGTATCGGCGACGAGATCCTCCGGTCCGACAATCCAGCCGATGCGCACGCCCGGGATGCCGTACGCCTTCGACAGACCACTTGTCACGATGACCCGATCGCTCATGCCCCAGAAGCTTTGCGTCCGATCAGCCTCGATCTCCGCTCCCAGGTAGACCTCGTCGGCGATCAGCCAGGCGTCCATCTCATCACAGCGCTCGACGATGCGACGCATCGACTCTTCGCCCAGAACCGCGCCGGTGGGATTGTTCGGATTTGACACGTAGACCATGCGAGTCCGCGGATTGACCGCCTGCTCGAACTCGTCCCAATCGGGCTCCCAACCGCGGTCCGGTCGCAGGTGGAACCTGTTGACCTTGGCGCCGAGGCTTCGGGGAACACCCCAAAGCTGCATGTAGTTTGGTACTTCGAGGGCGAACTCATCGCCTTCCCGGAGCTGACTCAGCGCCGCGAGATAGTTGGCTTCGGACGTGCCGTTGGTGACCTCGAAGTTGTCTGGACCGGAACCTGGATAGACCTTCGAAAGAGCTTCGCGAAGCTCCGGCGTGCCGTTCGACTGGCTGTACGTCAGCGGCGTGTCGAGCGCGCGCTCGAGGTCGAAGCCCAGTTCCGTCATCTCCCGCAGAGTCACCGGAAGCACACCGCTCTCACTCATATCGAAGTCGACGACGTTCTCCCACGTCGACTGCATCCGCTCCATTTCAAAGACTTCGATCTTCATCCGCTCTTCCTCCGTCGAACTCAGCTAGGCATTGACGACTTTGTCGTACACGTAGCTGGCAATATACAGGTCCTCGACGCCGAGCCCGGTGAAATCACACACCGTCACCGCGCTCTCATCCTGGAGCTGCGGCTCGTCACAGAAAGCGCCGGCTTCGACTGCTCGACCCGCTACGTGCGCCGCGTGCTGCAACTCCCCGAGTCGTGTGCACTGGTCGCGTGAGTCGACGAGAAGCAGGTCGCACTTTTCCAGAATCGACGACTCGAGCTCCTGCTTGCCAGGTGAGTCCGAGCCGACGGCCGAGATATGGGTTCCGGGACGAATGTCGGCAGCCGCCAGCAATGGCGTGCGGGCCGCGGTGACGGTCACCAGCAAACTCGCGTGCTCCGCCACTGAAGCCGGCGAAGCCACGGGAATCACCTCGACGTCCGGCAGTATGGCCCTCATATCTTCGACATACGCATCGACGCGAGACGCCGTGCGTCCCCACACGACGACCTTTCGAAGATCCAGGACGGCAGCGTGAAGCCGCGCCTGCAGCCGAGCCTGAATCCCGGTGCCCACCACTCCCAGAACCGTATCGCGCCGCCCGAGCTCACGCGTCATCAGCGCTGAGACCGCCGCGGTGCGCGCATCCGTGAGATATCCGCCGTCCGCCAGAAAGGCCAACGGCTCGCCCGTCTCCGCCGACGACAGGAGCATCATGCCGTTCCCCACAGACAGGCCCCGTTCGAGGTTCTTCGGGAAGCCGCTCGCGACCTTGACCGCGAAGTACCCTCCCCCGATTCGATAGCTCGACTTGATGTGGATTTCCGCGTCTTCGGGCAAGATCGCCAAGTGCATCGGCATCGGCGTGTCGCACTCACCGCGCGCCTGCGCGACGAGGGCATCGCGCATCGCGTCTATCGCCTCGAGGTCATTGAAGACA
Source organism: Acidobacteriota bacterium (assembly GCA_029863825.1). Lineage (GTDB taxonomy): Bacteria > Acidobacteriota > Thermoanaerobaculia > Multivoradales > JAHEKO01 > JAOTUP01. Next base: position 3,060 of record JAOTUP010000188.1, read on the forward strand.
CCCAGGATCGTCTCGTTCTCAATCACTCTCATGACACAGGACTTTCTTCACCACTGCCGGTGCGACGTTCCGTCCTGACAGTATCAATACCAGAGGACCGCCTGGAGGGATGAATCTCTTTTCGAGGCAGGCCGCGACGGCCACTGCCGCCGACGGCTCGACGAGGTAGCGATGCTCACGCAGCATCCACAGCATCGCCGACATAATCTCTTGCTCCGACACCAGAGCAACCTGGTCGACACGAGATTCAAGCACAGAGAAGCATAGAGATCCCATGCCTCCCTCGACGCCGCGAGCTACCGTCTCGATTGCAGGCAGTCTCGTCACTGCCTCGCCTGATTCGAGTGAAAGAGCGAGCCCTGGTGAGAGGACATGCTGACACGCGATGAGCTGGGGCGATGGCCGTGTCTCTTTCAGCACGTACCCTGCGCCGGCGGCCATACCACCGCCCCCGACCGGCAGCACCACTGCCGCCGGAGCGGAGACCTGTTGCAGGATCTCCGCCGCAAGCGTTCCGCCGTTCCCCGCCATGATCGCGAAATCATCGAACGCCGAGATCCAGGTCGACGTGTCGGTTGCCGGCTGGCGCCGAGCCCATTCGGCGGTCTCGTCATATCCCGGAAACGGGGAGCGCACGACCTCGGCGCCGAGTGAGAGCATGCCATCCAGCTTGACCGGGTCGATACTCGCGGGGACGTACACGGTGAGCGGCACGTTGAGCTGACTGGCGCCATGGGCCATTCCCAGCCCGTGGTTCCCCGCCGAACAGGTGACCACGCCCCTGGCCCGCTCCTCGGAAGTCAATCTCGACAGGCGGAACAGCGCCCCTCTCACCTTGAACGAACCCGTCGGCTGCATGAACTCCAGCTTCAGGATCACCGGCACGCCGAGAATCCTGGACAACGCCGGCGAATCCTCCACCGGAGTCGGCACGAGGAGAGGCGACAAATACGTCACTGCATCCTCGATAAGAGGTCGGTCGAGTCGTGATCCCGTCATATCGCGATTGGAGGGATGATGTCTGCTCCGAACCCCGTCTGGCCGCTTCTTGCGGATCATCTCGCGCTCGTGGCGGCAGGTCAAAAAGACCCCCAACAAGGGCCCGAAACCCAGTCCCTCGACGATCGTCACATGTTACGATCATTGCTCACACAGGCCCTGATTGAAGGAGTATCCCGCTGACGATCCCCGAAGCGCGGCGCAATCAAATCTGGCCATCCGGACCGGCGGGTGAAGAGCAGGCGCATCGCTCTCCGCCCACAGCGCACAGGGCATCGACATGACCCATCGCTACGTCGTCATCGGTGCGGGGCGCCAGGGGACGGCGGCGGCCTACGATCTCGGGCGCCACGGAGGCGCCTCGGAGGTCGTGATTGCCGACTGTGACGCCGCCGTCGCCGAGAGGGCCAGCCGTCGCGTGAACCGGCTGCTCTCGCGCTCGATCGCGACTGCCGCTGCGGTCGACGCGACGAAGCCCGAAACGCTGAGGAATCTGCTGGAAGCCGCTGACAGCTGCGTCAGCGCCGTCCCGTATTTCCTCAACCTCGATATCACCCGCGCGGCGATCGACTCGGGTACTCATTACTGCGACCTGGGGGGGAACACGGCGCTCGTGAGGAGCCAGCTCGAGCTGGACCCGGCGGCGCGAGAAGCCGGAGTCAGCGTCATTCCCGACTGCGGCCAAGTCCCCGGCATGGGAACGTCGCTCATGGTGTACACCATGGAACAACTGGACGATCCGGAAGAGGTCCGAATGTGGGACGGCGGTCTGCCACAGGAGCCTCAAGAGCCGTGGAACTATGCCTTGACGTTCAATATCGCCGGCCTCACCAACGAGTATGACGGCCGGGCGACCTTCCTGCGCGGCGGCGAGTTGACCGAGGTCGACTGCTTCGATCCCGCGGGGTACGAAGTGGTGGAGTTCCCACCGCCGTTCGGCCGCCTCGAAGCCTTCGTCACCGCCGGCGGCACGTCGACTGCTCCCTGGACCTTTTCCGGAAAGTTGCGCACGTTCGAAAACCGAACGCTTCGCTACCCGGGCCACGCGGCGCAGTGGAAAGCCTTTCGCGACGCCGGTTTGTTTGCGCAGCACCCCATCGAGGTCGATGGTGTCCGCGTCATACCCCGACAGG
>JAOTUP010000189.1 GCA_029863825.1 Acidobacteriota bacterium
CAGGAACGGGTTGGTGACGTCCTCGAGGATCTTGACACCGTCGAAGCGCTTGGCCAGGAGCTCGACGAGAGTCGTCTTGCCGACGCCGATCGGACCGTCGACAGCAATGTAGTTGACGGGCAGTTGTTCAGTCGACACCGATTCCTCAGACGGCCTTTGCTACCGGGTTGTACAAAGTGTCTCGCTCGATCGGCCGATAGCCTGCCTGGCGCACGATGCGCTCGAGCTCTTCCCGCGACAGGTGCTCGTCTGTCTCGGCCCCGGCCATGTGGTAGATGGTTTCCTCGACGACGGTGCCGTCGATGTCGTCGGCGCCGAAAGACAGTGCCACCTGGGCGAGCTTCGGCGTGATCATGATCCAGTAGGCTTTTATGTGGGAAATGTTGTCGAGCACGAGCCGCGAAGTGGCGAGGTGGCGCAGATCCTCGGTTCCGGTGGTGTGAAACCTCAGGCCCATGTAGTTGTTCTCGGGGTGATATGCCAGCGGGATGAAGCAGTTGAAGCCTCCGGTCTCGTCCTGCAAGGTCCGCAGCCTGAGCAGGTGATCGACTCGATGCTCGGGGCGCTCGATGTGCCCATAGAGCATGGTGCAGTTCGAGCGAACGCCCATGCCATGCGCTATGCGGTGCACCTCGAGCCATTCTTCGGCATCGAGCTTGCCGTTGCAGATCTCTTCGCGCACGCCGGCGTCGAAGATCTCGGCGCCGCCGCCAGGGAGCGATCCCAGGCCGGCATCCGACAGGCGGGAAAGGACTTCTTCGATCGACAGCTTCTCGCGCTGGGCGAACCAGCCGACCTCGATGGCAGTGAAGGCTTTGAGATGCGCCTGTGGGAAGCGCTCCTTCAAGCCTCGGAGCATTTCGCAATACCACTCGAGGGAGAGATCCGGATGCAGCCCGCCGACGATGTGAAACTCGGTGACCGAGTCGCCGCCCTGTTTCGCCGCATGCGCCCACACGTCTTCGTGTGACATCTCCCATGCATGCTCTTCGCCCTTGACGGCAGCGAAGCCGCAGAATTTGCAGTCGTATGTGTAGACACAGACGTTGGTCGGATTGATGTGACGATTGACGTTGTAGTAGGCGACGTCGCCGTGCAGGCGGCGGCGGACGGTGTTGGCGAGCTTGCCGAGATGGAGGACATGGGGCGTCTTAAAGCAGAGAAGTGCGTCGTCCGCGTCGAGACGGATCTCGTCTCGGACCTTCGCCGCCAGGTCCTGGAGCGGCTCTGGGAACCGGTCGGGCTGGATCGTTGGATGCATCGAAATCTGACGGCCTCGAAGACGGAAAGCGTCCTACTGGAGCCGAAGGGCGGGCAGTATAGCAGGCGCAGGAAGTGGAAATCTCGACCCGGTTCAGCGTAGCCTAGACCGTTCGATGGCTCGAGTACGGGCCATGATGCGAGGTTCGAGAGACCGATGAGTGGAGAAACCGACAGAAGCCGAAAGCTCCGTCATCTGCGCGACAGTATGCGCCAGACGCTCGGGATTCTGATGATCGTGCTGCTCACCGCTCTGGGTCAACCGGTCGAGCCCTGGTACTGGGCCGGGTCGGGCCTGGCTTTCGTCGGCATCCTGGTTCGCGTGTGGGCGTCGGGGTATGTCAAGAAGAACGAGGAGCTCGCCACTCGCGGCCCCTACGCCTGGGTGCGACACCCGCTCTATGTCGGCAACCTCCTGCTCGCCGGCGGGTTCGCGCTGGCTGCCCACGAGTGGTGGGCATACGCGCTGGTGGCGGTTTTCGTGCTCTTCTTCTATCCCACTGCGATTCGCGAAGAAGACGCCAAGCTCAATCGTCTCTTCGGGCCGGTGTGGAAGGAGTGGCGCAATTCGACGCGAGCGCTCGTTCCCTCGCTGCGTCCCTATCGCAAGGGCTCGCTTGGCCACTGGTCGTTCACCTACAGCCTGCGGCTGAACGGCGAGCCGTGGATTGCCCTGTTCCTCGTCGTGTGCCTGCTCGTCCTTTACGTTCGACTGTGATGGCTTCGAGCACGTCCCCCTGAATCGTCGTGTCAGTACCAGCCTCCACCGATCACACCGACGCTTCCGACGTCAGCCCTCGCTGGGGCCGAGAGGACATCGAGCGCCTGCGTCGCCTGGCCCGAGAGGGCGGCGATGCCGTGGGACGGGGTCACCAGGGCGACATCCTGGCGACGGAGATCGATGGCCTCAAGATGGCGGTCAAGACAGTTCACGGCCGTGGACCGGTGCGCTGGATTCGGCGCTGGATGCTGACGCGGGAGCACCGAGCCTATGAGCGGCTTGCGGGTGTCGTGGGCGTACCGCGATGCTTCGGCCTGGTGGGCGGTGAGTTCCTTCTGCTCGAGCGCGTCGCGGCGGAACCCTACCGGGTGGCCCAGATCCACGAGCGCGACCACTTCTACGAGCGGCTTCTGACACTCATTCGGGACCTGCACGACCGAGGGGTCGCTCACGGTGACATCAAGGGCAAGAACAACGTGTTGGTCGGACCAGACGAGCAGCCCTACCTTGTCGACTTCGGCGCCTCGTCGGTACAGAGATCCGGGTTCTCGCCGCTGCACCAAGTCGTCTATCGTTTTCTGGCGCAGACCGACTTCAACTCGTACGTGAAGCTCAAGTACGATCGGGACTATTCGCGACTGTCTGCGGAGGATGCCCAGCTCTTTCGCCGCACCTTGCCGGAGCGGGTCTACCGCAAAGCCAAGTGGGGCCTGCTGAGGCTGCGCTTCCCGTCGCGGCTTCTGCCGGTCAAGAACCGTCTGGCCACCGGCGGCCGGCGCCCGTCGGGGGCGAGCGAGGCGAGCGTGAGGCGAGCTCGGCAGCGGCTGGAGAGGCTCAGAGGAAACGCCGCCGGTGCTCCCGTGGTGCGAGCAGGAGATCTCGTCGCACTCCAGACCTTCGACAGCCTGTATGCCGAAGTCGAGCAGAGCGGCCGCATGGTGGCGAGATCGGAGCGGCTCGCTGACGCGCAACTGTTCGAGGTCGGCCTGTGGATCGAGACCCAGGCGGATGACGGGGAGTCGGAGCTGGAGGCGGCGCCGAGAGGTCACGTGCTTCGTTACGGCGACCGGGTCACCTTCCGGTCGCTCGGGAATCATGCCTACGTGGCGGTGGCGACGGGCGGCCGGCGAGTGCTTGTGGCTCGCGCCGAGCATCCCAGCCAGGGAGGTATCTTCACCGTCATTCCCTCACGGCTCAGTCCGGAGGAGCGAGGCGAGATTCGCCATGGCGAGTTTTTCGGCCTGCAGTCGCAGTACGGCTGGAACTTCCGCTATGCCGCCGATACTGACGGCGAGCTCACCGCCTCGAGCCCACGATCGAACTTCTGGGAAAGCGTGGCGCTGGTGGCGCCCCCGGAGGGCGCGAAAACGTGAAGGCTCGAGGCACGAGCGTGAGACAGACTCATGACGATCGTAGCGGTCGATGTCTCTGTCGGCCGGGGGCGTGCGAACGGAGTCGCAGTTTGCCGAGACCGCTCGGGGTGTCGCTCGCTCGAGCGCAGAGATGCTCTTCGCTCGGACACTCGCTCGTGACGGTCATCGGTGCCGCTGCGAAGCGGTGACTGGATCGTGGGTTTGGGGAGGGCGGTTTCCTGTCACCGTCTGCCGGAACTCACTGCTTCGGAGCCGCTCGCGGCGTCTGTCGGTGCCGCTGCGATGCGGTGACTGGATAGGGGGTTTGGGAGGGCGGTTTCCTGTCACCGTCTGCCGAAAGAAGCTCACTGCTCCGAAGCCGCTCGCGGCGGTCATCGGTACCCGCTCGCTGCGGTGACTGGATAGGGGGTTTGGGCGGGCGGTTTCCTGTCACTGCGTGTGACCTGCGGCGGAAGACTCGAAGCGGTGACCGGATCGTGAGTTTGGGCGGGCGGTTTCCTGTCACCGTCTGCCGAAAGATTCAGCAGCTCACTGCTCCGGGGCCGCTCGCAGCGTCCCTTCGCGAGCGCAGAGATGCTCGCTCCGGGACACCCGCTCGCGGCGGTCATCGGTACCCGCTCGATGCGGTGACTGGATAGGGGGTTTGGGACGGGCGGTTTCCTGTCACCGGGTGTGACCTCCGGCGGAATACTCGAAGCGGTGACTGGATAGGGGGTTTGGGCAGTGGCTTCCTGTCACCGTCGGACCAACCGTCGGACCGAAAGCCTCAGAGTCTCCTGCTCTTAAGACCGCTCGGGGTGTCGCTCGCTCGAGCGCAGAGATGCTCTTCGCTCGGACACCCACTCGTGACGGTCATCGCTGCCGCTGCGAAGCGGTGACTGGATCGTGGGTTTGGGGAGGGCGGTTTCCTGTCACCGCGTGTGACCTGAACCTCGGTGTTTCACGCTCGGCCTTCGTGCCTCAAGACCTCACGCCCTCACCCCCACCGCAGCCCCGGTGCGCCCTCTTCGGGCAGAGCCAGACGGTCGAGCACTCTCAGGCACCAATGCTCGACGAAGCGCTCGAGCGAGTCGCCGCCGATGTAGAAGGCGGGGATCGGCGGCAGGATGGTAGCGCCGGCGAGCGTCAGCCGCTTCATGTTCTCGATGTGAACGAGGGAGAGCGGGGTTTCCCGGAAGGCGAGGACGAGCGGCCAGCGTTCCTTCAAAGCCACGTCGCCGGCGCGGTGTACGAGGGTTCGCCCGGCGCCGGTGGCGAGCGAGCCAAGGGTCGAGGCGCTGCAGGGAACGATCGCCGTGCCTGTGAGGCGGTAGGAGCCCGAGGCGATCGGCGCGTCGAGCTCGGAGTCGCGGTGGAGGATCACTTTCTCGAGCTCCTCGGCGGGGAGCTCGGCAGCTGAGAGCAGATCGCTGCCGCCCGTCTGTTGCTCACCCAGCTCGTGCTTGAGCACTTGGCTCGCGCCTTTCGAGACCACGAGATGGACGCGCTCGACCTCGTCGAGGCGGGCCAGGTGCTGGAGGAAGTGCTTCGGCAGCAGCATCCCCGAGGCGCCGGTGACGAGGAGAGCAATGCGGTGACGCATGGAAGAGAGATGGTATCAGCGGCGAGCAAGGTCGAGGCTGGAAGCGGTGACTGGATAGGGGGTTTGGGCGGGCGGTTTCCTGTCACCGTCGGCCGCTGTCACCGTCTACCGAAAGAAGCTCACTGCTCCGAAGCCGCTCGCGGCGTCTGTCGGCGCCGCTGCCAGCGGTGACTGGATGGTGGGTTTGGGCGGGCGGTTTCCTGTCACCGTCGGCCGCTGTCACCGTCTACCGAAA
>JAOTUP010000190.1 GCA_029863825.1 Acidobacteriota bacterium
GGTGACGCTGCCGGTGAGCGGGCGCCCCGGCGGGAAGTCGCCGTAGGCGGGGCCGTTGCCGCCGGGGCTGAAGTCGACGCGCTCGAAGGCGTTCCAGGAGATCAGCACCCGGCCGTAGCGCCGGTCGTTGACGTAGATCCCGCGGTTGCCGTGGCCGACTTCGCGTGTGTCGGAGAGTACGATCTCGCGACCGTCGAGCAGCGTCACCAGGGAGCTGTCGCGCGAGTTGCGCGCGATGGAGCGGATGGTGTCGAAACGCAGGCTGAGCTCACCGTCGGCGGTGTGGCCGTCGAGCTCGTCGAGGCCGACGCCCTCCTCCCGGTCCCACTGGACGAAACCGGTGAAGTCGCCCTGCCGCGTGCGCACGGTACCGTGCAGCCGGTAGGGGGCGGCGCCCGGCCGGGTGGGGGGGAGAAGCTCGATGGTGCGGATCCGCCGCTCGTCGAGGTCCACGACGCCGCTCCTGCCGTCCCATATTCGCACGCCGTCGGCGAAGTCGTCGGCGGCGAAGCGGTCGAGGTGGAACACGGTCCCGCTCTTGAGAGTCACCCGCAGGTCGCGGCCATTCGCCTCGATGCGCGCGATGTCGCCGAAGCGCGCCATGAAAGGCCGACCGAGGTCGATCTGGCGCTCCCGCTGGGCGATCTCGACCCCGAAGATCTCGAGCGGGCGGCGCTCCTTCAGCCGTTCGAGCGGCACGTGGGCGACCCAGGGGTTCTCGTCCTTGGAGCCGTTGAAGTAGTCGCCCCAGAACGCCTCCTCGCCGCACCCCCAGCGCAGCCGCCCCTCGTAGGTGTCGCCGTCGGTGGTGGTGACGCGGCCGTACAGGAAGCTCGGGTGGGCCTCCGCCGCCTCGGTCGAGGGGGTGTTCGCAGGCGAGGTGGCCGCGGCAGGATCGACGTCCTGCTCGAGGGCCCGGTAACAGACGGCGAGGGCGAGGAGGACAAGCACGGTGGCGGCCGCCCCGCCGGCGATCGTGGCTTTCGTCATGGTCGGCTCTCCGGCAGAAGACACGAGTCTCGTGCCGCGTTGCGGTCTGCCTATCTAACGCAATGGGGCGGGGAAAGATTACGTTGGGGCCACCAACTTCGCCGTCTCGACGTACCGTCGGGCCTTTGCTTTTTCTCTCCGAGGAGTCCGAGGAGTCCGAGTATTCCGGACATCTATACGGACACTTGGGGGTGCTTGAGTCTACGCCGGCTCCGTGGCTCGGCTTATTTTCCGCGTCCCGGATAGACCACTCGCTCGAACGGCCATGCCTCCTTCATCCAGCCCCGGACGGCGGCCTCCAGCTCTTGATCCAGAGGCCCGTCGGCTTCCGACTGCCGCACCCACAGGAAGACCGCTGCATCTGGGCCGCCGATCCCCTCGTTGACGTACACGCAGCCCAGCACCCGGTTCTCGTCGGGGGACACGACGGTGTAGGTGAAGCTCTGGCGGCGGGCGCGACGGCGCTCTTTCCTCGCCATGTCCCGACGGTTTTCCTCGAGAGTGAAGTCCTTCGTGGGCCAGGAATCGTCCATGAACCGGCGATGGATGATGTCGATGCTCTCCATCACCGCTTCGTAGTCTTTCTCCGCATCGGCCACGGTGATCGGGCGGACCCGGAACGTGTTGGTTTCGAATCCTTCCGGAATCGGGGCCTCTTTGGGGAGGAATCCCGGGGAACTGCAACCTGCAGCCAGAAGGAGCAGCAGACAGCAGATCGATCGTCTCATCACTCCCTCCCTGCGGAGCGGTCCCGCCGCAGCTCCGATTCTGTCAGCCTTATCATAGTTGATGGTCCATTCGAGGAAACCGTGGAAACCGACGCCCGGAATCTCGAGGCGATAGAATGATAGGTCGCTATTGCCAAGCGTTCTGGAAACTGTTCTGTCCAAGGTTCTGAGCGGCGTCCAGGCCGTAGCTGAAACACGACGTCAGCCGTGCCGTTAAAGACAGTATCGATGCGCGTCCACCTGGGTAAGGAACAGAGCCTGTGAAAACCAGAGTCGCACCGCTTCTTGTCGCGCTGCTCGTCAGCGGCAACTCCACGTCCGCTGCTTCGTCGCCTCAGACTGGTCGCACGATACCAGGGGTGGAAGGAACCTGGATGGGGGCTCTCGAGGCGCAACAGGTGGAGTTCCCGTTCGCCGTCACCTTCGAGCGCACGGACGGCGAGCTTCGTGGAGACATGGACATCATCGCCTCCCTGTCGCCCGACATCGAAGTCGCCGACATTCGAGGGGACGGCGGGTCGGTTTCGTTCTCACTACCTCTCCCCGGAGGGGAATCGCTGCGCTTCGAGGGTCGCATCTCGCAGACATTTTTGGATGGCGAGGCGGTTTACAGCAAAGACGGGAAGGTTCGCGGGACCTTCAGCTTGAGGGCCGTACCGCTCGAGTCCCTTCCAGTCTGGGCTCGGGGAGGCGACACCTGGGACTGGCCTGACAACCATCGCGCATACTGGCCCACGGGGGACTGGAAGACCATCGGCAGCGCCGACGCCGGCCTCGACGGCCAGGCACTGTCGGCAGCTGCTGAAGTGATTCGGGAGAGATTCCCGGCGGTACGCGCACTCCTGATCGCGCAAGGAGGAGTCCTGGCCTACGAGGAGTACTTCCATGGCGGCAGCGTAACGGAGCCCTTCAACATAAAGTCGGTATCGAAGGGGATGATCACTGCTCTCGTCGGCGTCGCTATCCGTGAGGGCCATCTAGCAGGCCAGGATGCGAAGGTGGCTGCACTCGTCCCGCAGTACTTCGGGAAGGCGAAAGACAAGATGAAGACGGAGATCCGTCTGCATCATCTCCTGGATATGACGAGCGGGATTCGCTGGATCGAAAACGGAGCGCCGACAGCCAAATGGGCCACCCGCGGACACTCCAGCGGTTACTATCTGTCGCTTCCCCTCGATTGCCCTCCTGGCGAGTGCTTCAATTACTCCACTGCCTCGACGCATCTGGTTTCGGAGATCCTCATGCGGCACACGGAGACAACGACGCGCGCCTTCGCCGAACGGCATGTGCTCGACCCGATCGGCCTGGACATCCGCAGCTGGTTGCGGGGCAAAGGCGGCGTACACATAGGGGGCGCGGAGGTCTTCATGACTGCGCGTGACCTAGCGCGCTTGGGCCTCCTTCTGTTGAGCCAGGGCGTGTGGGATGGGCATGAGATCATTCCTATGGACTGGGTGCATGAGTGCGTTGCCTATCAAAGCGAGGGTCAGCCGTTCGTAGGGAGTTACGGCTACGGCTGGTGGAGGAGGAGCATTCACGGTCACCCTGCGTTCATGGGCAAAGGCTATGGAGGTCAGTTCGTCGTGGTCGTGCCGGACTCGGATCTCGTCGTGGTCGTTGCCTCGGACCTTTCGTCCCCGGAGATGGCGCCGATACTCGAGCAGTGGGTCTGCGAGTCTGTCGTCCCGGCGGCCTTGCCGGGCGAGGAGTCATGACCGTCGCATTGGGGCAGAGCCCCGTCCTGCGCTCCTCCTCGGCCTGGGTGCAGACGCGCAGCGGTGGTTGGGTCCGGGCTCCGGTGCAGCAGGCCCGGGGCTTGAACTGAAGCTCGCGAGGTCCGTCGAGCGAGCTTTTGAACAAGGGGTTCGACGCGTCCGATTCCGGTCGGCGATTGTGCGTCAAGATGGCCGTCTGGTATCATCTTCCGAGCGCGGAGAAAGAGCGGGAATAGCTCAGTTGGTAGAGCATCAGCTTCCCAAGCGACGAAGAAACGTTGAAGGCTCGGCATTTTCCTGTCGGGCCTTCTTTTTTTCTCTCCGAGGAGTCCGAGTACTCCGAGTATTCCGACTACTCTGGACACCCATACGGACACCTGGCCCTCCGAGAACCGGGCGTCATCACTCGGTGTCGGGGTTGTGGAAAGAGCGGGCTCCGTGACACGGAAGGGCAAGGTGCGAAGCTTTCCCGAGGGGTGAAGCTCAGGGCCCGATCGCTTGGATGCGTGGCAGCTGGACCTTGAAGACCGAGGTCGGATACGAGTGCGACGGGATTGCAAAGACTGCGTTGCGAAGCACTAAAGTCGAATCGGGAGTGACTGTCATCTCGATCTCCTGGGTGACTCGATGATCTCTGGCAGATATGACGGCGAAACCAGTAAAGTCGGAGCTACCGTGCGTTGCATAGAGCGAGCCGGTAAGCTGGTTGACCATGAGACGCGAAAGCCCCATGCCGTTACCGACAGCGACAGAGGTGTCGATCTCATTGTGCCGGTTGATGACATAGATCTCATGGTCGTCGCTGCTGGTGACGTAGGCATAGCCGCGGCGTAGACTCACTGCCGACTTGTGGCATTCCGGAACAGTGACGGTATTGATGATCGTGTTGCCATCGAGATCGATGATGTCAACCGCGTCATTGCCGACTCCATAGGCGTAGAGCCGCCGAGTGATCGAGTTGATTTCGAGGCGGTTACTGAACGCGACCTGGGCATAATTCGACAGCTCAATCGAGGCTAGCTGCGCCAGTGTCGTGCCGTCGAAGACAGTCACGAATCCACCACCGACAATGGGATTGGAATTGAGGTACAGGCGACCAGTCTTTCGATCCACCGCAAGGGCCGGGAAGGACTCCGTGTCACTGATTGATGCGGACGCGACGAACTTGAGCGTGTCCGCTTCATACGCATTGATGACATGCTCCTTGCGGATCTGTCCGTCAAAGAATACGCGCCTGCCGGCAATGTACATCCGATTGGCGCGTTCGTGGACGGCGACTACGTGGTGGTCGTTGATGTGTACACCACCTGCGCCAAAGCCTCCGACTTCTTCGTGGGTTGAGCCATCTACAGCTCTGAATCCGTCGACATCGTCGCGAATGTAGATAACGTTGGCCAATGGATTGACGAAGAGCGGACCCGCCTCTTCGTTCAGCCAATCGATCGGTGGTGGCAGGAGCTCGCCGGCGCTGACATCGTATGCCCACAGCTCGCAGCCGTCGGGGCAGTTGAGTGCATAGAGGGTGCGATTGGCGGAGTTGTAGACGGCATCTCGTCCAGAGAATGGTATCTCCTTCCTGATCACGAGCTCTTCGGCTTCGGCGTTTGGCATCAGGATGCAGGTCATTACTACCGCAGCAAATGCCGTCCGCAAGATGTCGGTGTGTGTCATCACAACCCTCCAGCTGAACGATTTCGACGTACTGCACTTTCAGTTTGATAA